>JALEVQ010000132.1 GCA_022788205.1 Robinsoniella sp.
GGAGAAGGTATCTGACAGTCCTTCACTGTAGTGAAGAGTGCCGTCCTCTGTGACAAACAGAGCGTAGATATCCGGGAGACTGTCGATCAGTTCCATTCCCTTTTCAAGACCTAGTACAAAGCAGGAGGTGCTCAGACCATCGCCGTCTGCCGAAGAGTCAGAAAAGATGGTGACGGACGTCAGCTCATTGTTACATGGATATCCGGTCTGAGGGTCTAAAATATGGTGGTAGAAGACACCGTCCAGTTCGAAATTGCGCTCATATGTGCCAGAGGAGACAAGGGATTTGTCCGCAAGTGAGACAGCGGCGAGCGTCTCATTGCGCTGGGCAAATGGTTTTTGGATGCCGATTTTAAAGGGCGTCCCGTCAGGGCGAGATCCGATACAAAGCACATTTCCTCCGAGATCAATGAGGGCACTCTGGACGCCAGATTCGACGAGATATTCCTTGAGGCGGTCTGCGATATATCCCTTTGCGATGCCGCCCAGATCGATCTCCATTCCTTCTCTCAGAAAACGGATGCGGTTTCCGGAAAGCTGGACATTCTCCCATCCAACGAAGGAGAGTGCTTCCTGGATATCCTGATCAGAGGGAACTGTTGGATCTTCGGAAGAAAAGTTCCACAGGGAAGAGACAGGAGCGATGGTGATGTCAAAGGCGCCATCTGAGAGACGGCAGTATTCCAGACCTTTTTTGATCAGATCGGCAGTCATGTCAGACAGGATATAGTAATCTCCGTCTTTTGGCAAGGTACCGTGGTTCAGTTTGTAGATTTCACTTGTCTCGAGTGTGCGGCTGAATAGAGCTTCGTATTCATCGCAGAGATCCATACAGGCATCAAGAAGAGATTCGTCTGTGGAGTCGTAGATTTTGATGGTCACGACCGTGTCAAAATGGAAGCCGGTCGCGCTGATAGGATCCGCTGAGGAAGAAGACGATTTTCCGGAAGCAGGATCAGAAGGATCGGGAGTGACAGAGAAAAATCGGACAAAAAGGATGGCTGCGGCAAGTACAAGGACAAGCAATCCGACCAGCCATGAAAGATGGTTCTTTTTCATAACAATAATCTCCATTCTGCCGTTTGGCACGGCACAGACAGCGATGAAAAATATGTCTGTTTCATATATTTCACGCGCGTATACAAGTGGCGAAAACAATTTTAAAACAAAAAAGACAGAGATGTCAATGGGGTTCACATTGCATGGAAAGGGAATCTGTGCTAAAATTCAGAGAAGAAAAATGTGATAACATTCCGATGATGATGATATGGAGGAATCGAAATGAGTGAAAAACCGATAGATTTTACCCTCGAGGAATTGTTGACTTTGGCAGAAGGAGGACAGAGAAATGTCCAGTATGCAGTGGGATTTTACTATGAAGCCGGTGTGAAAAATCCGGTGGATTTTGAGAAAGCGGCAGAGTGGTATAAAAAGGCGGCAGAGCAAGGACATGAGGAAGCACAGCTTCACCTGGGGCTGCTTTATGCGCAGGGCAAGGGTGTTGAGAAAGATTATCAAAAAGCGGTGGGCTGGCTGAGGCGTGCGGCAAACCAGGGAAACCCAAACGCTCAGTATAACATGGGGCGCTGTTATGAAGAGGGACTTGGGGTCGGCAAAGATGAGTCGAAGGCCTTTTCGTGGTTTTTAAAGGCGGCAAAGCAGAAGGAATACCGCGCAATCTGCTGTGTAGGAGGATACTATATGTCAGGAATCTGTGTGGAGAAGGATGAAAAGAAGGCGTTTGCTTATTTTGAGGAAGCGGCAAGAGCTGAGATTCCGGTGGCACAGTATAATGTGGCAATTATGTATGAGTATGGAGCCGGGGTGGAGAAAGACCACGCTAAGGCGAGAATGTGGATGGCAAAAGCGGCACAGCACGGATATCCGCTGGCTGTGACGATGATGGAGCATGATATTGCTTCACAGCCGGACACATTGTCATAGAAAGGAAAATAGAAAAGGAGTAAGGTCATGGGAGAGCATTTGACGGAGAAGGATGTCAAAAAGATCGAGGAGGAAATTGAATATCGAAAGCTGGTCGTGCGCAAAGAGGCGATCGAGGCGGTGAAAGAAGCGAGAGCCCAGGGAGATCTGAGTGAAAATTTTGAATATTATGCGGCAAAAAGAGACAAGAACAAGAATGAGAGCCGTATTCGCTATCTGGAGCGCATGGTCAAGAACGCTGAGATTGTCTCGGATGACTCAAAGGAGGGCGAAGTCGGCATCAATGACACGGTGAAAATCTATGTCGAGGAGGATGATGTGGAGGAGACGTATCGTCTGGTGACTTCGATCCGGGGAAACTCTCTGAAAGGGTATATCAGTATTGAATCACCGCTCGGCAAGGCGATCAAAGGGCACAAAGTGGGTGACAAAGTCACTGTGAAAGTCAATGACAATTATAGCTATGATGTGGAAATCCGTTCGATTGAGAAGACCGGAGATGATGGCACGGATCAGATACGCAGCTTTTGACAAATGACGAGACAGTCACTCCTTGTGAGTGACTGTCAGTGATTCTAAAATTTCATATAAGCATTGGCAGCCTGGAAGAAACTGGTCGGATGGCATGGTGGAGCAGGAGAGAATCAGCTCGATAAATCCAGGTTCTTCTTTGAGGAGTTCGACGAGAACGCCTCTTTTTTTTGCCTCGGTGACGAAGGTTTTTCCGGGTACGGGACAGGGAAGGCGCAGAGCGAGGCTGATTCCGCCGGAGCCGATCTGGATGGAGGCATCTTTCCCGAAAACTTTGCGCACAGCGCTGAGAAGGCTCTTTAATTTTGAGGCATAGAGGCGCTTTAGCTTTCGTGTCTGTGCAGCGAGATGACCATCACGGATAAACTGGCAAAGTGCGATCTGTTCAGTCTTGGATGCCGTCTGATTGTAGTGGTTTGCGATGAGACGGTAGCGATCGGCGAGATCCGATGTCAGAACCATAAAACTGATTCGGATGGAAGGAAGTAAAAGGCGCGAGAAGGAGCCAATGTAGACGACACCCTGACCGCCGGCGAGACTTTGCAGAGACGGGGTTGGTTTTTGCAGGTAGACAAATTCGTTCTCAAAGTCATCCTCGAGAATCAGACTGCCGTGGGCGGCAGCGTAGTGGACGAGTTCAAGGCGGCGCGAGACGGGCATCAGATCCCCCCATTTTGTCATATGTGCCGGTGAGACATAGATGATGTCGCAGTCCTTATCGCGATAGTGGACATCAAAGCCGTAGTCTTCAAACACCGAGATTCCCTGCAAAAAAGAAGGGTTGGGAAAGGAGACAGTGTGCCGTTCTTTTAAGAGAGGGCATAAAATGTGTAAAAGACTCTGGGTGCCGGCACCGACTACAATGTCATCTGGACTGCACAGGATGTTCCGGCGAGTGCGGATATAAGAGGCGAGCACTTCGCGGAATTCTCTCTCGCCCTGTGGTTCACCGTAGCTTAAAAGCCGTTCGTCCTGGCGCAGAGCACTTTTGATATAGCGCCGCCAGATATCGAAGCGGAAACTTTCGCGGTCCACACCGGAAGAGGCAAAATTATAGAGAATCGGTGCGGCGGAGGAAGCGGTTGACTTTGGAAGAACACTTTGCTTTTGGGGGATGTCTGTGACGTAGTAGCCGCTCTGTGGACGCGAGATAATATAGCCATCCGCGGCAAGCTGGAGATAGGCTGATTCTACGGTAGTGCGGCTGATTTCCAGCTCCCTGGAACAACGTCTGAGGGAGGGCATCTTGGAACCGGAAAGTAATTTTCCGGAGAGAATAAGGTCCTTATAATATTGATAAACCTGGGTGTACAGATGGTCGGATGTATTTTCTAATTTCAGCTGCATGGGCGAGCTTCCTTTCTTGTTATGACGTGGGGATTTGCTTGTTTTGTTCTATTGTAAAAAAAAAAAGAAAAAAGCGCAAGAGAGGAAATATAGATTGCCATTATGATAGAAAAGTGTTACAATCAATCCTATAAGAATCGGCTCAAAACATGAGCTGGATACAGAATGATAGAGGCGCAGAATTCATCAGTACGATGCCGCGTGATGGCTGGGCAGCTGTGACATCGGAAAGGGGAGACTGCCGAAGGGTGCCAAAGACCCGATTTGGCATTCTGGGGCGCTGCAGAATATGCAGCGTACTGTCACAGATGTGGAGCGCTATCATTGGTTAGGAGACAAGACAGAGGAGAAAAAGACTGAGCTTAGCCATGAACGCATCCCCGAAAGAGGAGTATCCGTCCATGGCATTTTTTTGCAGATGAGGGAAAGCCGATCCGGAAAGAGAGGAAAAGATAGATATGCGTACAGAAACAAGACGTAAATTGGCTGCCTCTGTGTTTGTTATAGCAATTCTGGCTGTGGGCTTCTCGATGATCGCTCTCGCAGCGGCAGAAGAAACAGAAGCGGCAACCCCGTCAATGTATGCCACATTTTGGGCTCTTGTGCCTCCGATTGTGGCGATCGCATTGGCTTTGATCACGAAGGAAGTGTACAGCTCCTTATTCATCGGAATTTTGGTGGGAGCATTGTTTTACTCGGGATTTTCCTTTGAGGGAACGATCGTACACATTTTTCAGGGAGGATTGATTGCTCAGCTCTCTGACTCTTACAATGTGGGAATTTTGATTTTCCTTGTCATTTTAGGAGCGATGGTCTGTCTGATGAACAAGGCAGGAGGCTCAGCAGCGTTTGGACAGTGGGCAGAAGAGCACATCAAGACGCGTGTGGGAGCGCAGCTTGCAACGGTTGCACTCGGTGTTCTGATTTTTATCGATGACTATTTTAACTGTCTGACTGTGGGAAGTGTCATGCGTCCTGTGACGGACAAGCACAAGGTATCGCGCGCAAAGCTCGCATATCTGATCGACGCCACGGCAGCCCCGATCTGCATCATCGCACCGATTTCTTCCTGGGCAGCGGCAGTGACAGGATTCGTGGAGGGGGAGGATGGCTTTTCTCTGTTTATCCGCGCGATCCCTTATAATTTCTATGCAATCCTGACGATTTTGATGATGGTTTTGATCTCGGTGATGAATATTGATTATGGAACTATGGCAGTCCATGAGGCAAACGCAAAAAAGGGAGATTTATACACGACGTCTGCGCGCCCTTATGCGGCAGCAGAGGCAGAGGAAAAGAATAAGTTCTATAAAGGAAAAGTAGTGGATCTTTTAATCCCGATTATCTGCCTGATCATCTGCTGTATCATCGGAATGTTGTACACAGGAGGATTTTTCAGCGGTGTTGATTTTGTGACAGCATTCTCACAGAGTGATGCCTCGGTGGGACTCTGTATGGGAAGTTTCTTTGGACTGATTTTTACAATCGTTCTGTATCTGATTCGACGTGTACTGACATTTAAAGAATGCATGGACTGTATTCCGGAAGGATTTAAGGCTATGGTTCCAGCGATTTTGATCCTGACTTTTGCGTGGACGCTGAAGGGAATGACAGACAGCCTTGGAGCAGCAGAGTATGTGGCAGAATTAGTACAACAGAGTGCTTCCGGCATGATGAATATGCTTCCGGCGATTATTTTCATAGTGGCATGCCTGCTTGCCTTTGCGACAGGAA
Organism: Robinsoniella sp.; assembly: GCA_022788205.1. Taxonomy (GTDB): domain Bacteria; phylum Bacillota; class Clostridia; order Lachnospirales; family Lachnospiraceae; genus JAGZHZ01. The sequence continues at coordinate 5,557 of JALEVQ010000132.1, forward strand.
CTTCGTGGGGAACCTTTGGTATTTTGATTCCGATCGTGGTCAATGCGTTCCAGAACACAAATCCGACACTGATGACGATTTCGATCTCAGCATGTATGGCGGGAGCTGTCTGCGGTGACCACTGTTCTCCGATCTCTGATACGACGATCATGGCCTCTGCGGGGGCACAGTGCGACCATGTCAACCATGTGTCGACACAGCTGCCATACGCGATTTCAGTGGCGGTGATTTCGTTTATCACATATATTATAGCGGGATTCACACAGAGCGTGTGGATTTCACTCCCGGCAGGAATTGTACTTCTTGTCGTGTTCTTGCTTTTGATGAGAGCGAGAATGCCGAAAAAAGGGGTAGAGGGATAAGAAGAGTAATAAGAAGAAAAGTGACAAAAAGAAAGATAGGTCCATGAGGGAATCATGTGGTGAGATCATGGACGGCATAGGCGAAAAGAAGCTCGCAGGATCTTTGTCTGAAAAAGCAAAAATCTTGCGAGCTTCTTGTCTCAAGAGCAGACAGGAAAGTCAGCCATTGATCTGATTCATTTTTTCCTCTGTCACAAAAAAGAGGTTGACAGTGGCGGCGAAGTCAGAAAGTGTCTCCGCATCCATCTGACATATGGCAGCAATCTTACTTGCCCCGTTGCAGATTTGACATGTCGGGGAAGAAAATATGGTTTCCTCCTCTAAAGACGGGAGTGTGCTGTCAGGGTCCATTCTGAGGGTGACAGAGAAGGAGGACAAGCCATGTGACAGGCTGCGCTTGTGGATGGCGGCTTTTTCCAGTGTCTCCTCGGAGAACGGATAGTCGCGAAAGCACTCTGCAAGGTCGCACAGGGTGGCATAGCCCTTAAAGTAATAAGCATTTTCCTGAGTTGGATGATGGAGTTTTAGCTGCATATGAATTCCTTCTTTCTAAATATAATTAGGATGGTTTGTCTGCCGGAAGCGTTTTTGGCACAAAGGCGAGATCGCACTTGGAAAACAGATCATCGATGATGGACTCGTAGGCGGTGAGCTTTTCGGCTTTTTTGATCTTCTTTGCATATTTCTCGGAGTCTGCAAAGGAATGAATCAGATAAAACCACAGTTCTTTCATTTTAAAAAGTACATTTTTTCCGCCGGACATAGTAGACTGATATCCGATATAGATCTCGTCGTGGAAGGCGCGGAGACGTTCTTTGTCAGGAAGAGCGCCTGTTTTTTTCTGCATCACAAGGGCGGGGTTGACCAGGAGACCTCTTCCGATCATGACGCTGTCCACAGAGGGGAAACGCCCTGAAAACTGCTCGATGGATGGCAGGGTGAAAAGATCACCGTTATAGCAGAGCGGATTTTTGCTTTGACGGCATGCCTGTGCAAAGATCTCAAGATTGGGAGTGTTCTTATAATAGTCGGTCTGCAGTCGCGGGTGGATCGCCAGTTCCTTGATAGGAAAATCATTATAGATTTCGAGAAGATCACAAAATTCTTCCGGGTCACTCAGACCGATTCTGGTTTTGACAGAAATCTGCAGGTCCAGATGAGAAAAAATTTTTTCAAAAAAGGTTCGGAGCAGTTCGGGCTCACCTAAAAATCCAGAACCGCGCAGTTTAGTCACGACAGTCTTTGAGGGACAGCCGAGATTCAGGTTGACTTCGTTATAGCCCATCTGTTGGAGCTTTTTTGATGTATTGATGAAGAGAGCGGCATCATTTGTCAGAATCTGAGGGACGAGACGGACATCTTTGTTGTGTTCGGGCAAGACATCGTTTAGTTCCTTAGAATTGAGACACTGGTTTTGGTTGGGCTGGATGAACGGAGTGAAATATTGATCCATGCCGGGAAAATATCGGTGGTGAGCATTTCGGTAGATGTAACCGGTGATGCCTTCCATGGGTGCAAAATAAAAGTTCAAGTTGAGCGCTCCTTTGCTTCGTGGCTGTTTTTATGTTTTTATCATGTCATATTTTGCTTGAGATTACAAGAAGTTTTTTCTGCGACTTTGGTGTACACCTGTGATTTTGATATTACCCTCTTTACAACAGGGAGGTGTTGGAGTATAATAGACCATGTCGAGAAGAGACAAGATAAAAAAGAATAGATAAAGAAAAATCAAAAATAAATCTTCAGGGCAGGGTGCAAGTCCCTACCGGCGGTAAAGCCCGCGAGCCGAGAGGCAGGATCCGGTGAGATTCCGGGGCCGACAGTACAGTCTGGATGGAAGAAGAGAGATATCGTTGTTGTGATATAAGTCATATGAGCGAAAGAAAAGATATCAGCTGTGTGAGGTATATCCGGATATCAATTTTGTGAGTCGTGCTCTGAGATGGATGTTCCATTTCAGAGCTTTTATATTTTAAGGAAGCAAAAAAAGACCCCTGCAGATAGATGATGCTGCAGGGATTTTTTGTTTCTGGCTGCAAGATATCTACAAAAAAGATCTTATACTTGGAAGGGACGATAAAAATGACAGATCGTGATTATATGAGACGTGCGATTGAGCTGGCTAAACATGGAATCGGATGGACAAACCCGAACCCTTTAGTCGGTGCGGTGATCGTCAAGGACGGAAAGATCATCGGTGAGGGATACCATGCCCGATATGGACAGCTGCATGCGGAGCGCAATGCGATCGCATCTCTGACAGAATCAGCGGAGGGGGCAACCTTGTATGTGACGCTGGAACCTTGCTGTCACTATGGAAAGACGCCGCCCTGCACGGAAGCGATTCTTGAACAAAAGATAGAGAGAGTCGTCATCGGCTCGCGGGATCCGAACCCTAAGGTTCACGGAAAAGGTGCAGCGATTCTGCGAGAGGCAGGGATCTGTGTGGAAGAAGATTTCATGAGAGAGGAGTGCGATGCGCTGAATCCAGTCTTTTTTCACTATATCACCACAAAGATGCCGTATGTCGTGATGAAATACGCTATGACAGCGGATGGAAAAATTGCGACAAAGACAGGGGCATCGAAATGGATTACGGGAGAAGAGGCGAGAGGCAAAGTGCAGGAAATGCGCTGGACGTATATGGGAATTATGGCAGGGATCGGCACGGTGCTTGCCGATGATCCTATGCTGAATGTCAGAGTGGAGGGAAAGAGGAACCCTGTCCGCATTATCTGTGACAGCCATCTGCGGATCCCTCTGGAGAGTCAGATCTGCAGGACAGCGGACAAATATCGGACGATTGTCGCATGCGGGGAGGACAAGGATCCTGAAAAAAATTTAAAGATGAGAGAGAAATGTGAGAAGCTCGAAGAGATGGGAGTCCAGGTGATTTCTGTGCCGGATGAAAGTGGGAAAGTGGATATGAGACAACTGATGGTGATTCTGGGGGAACAGAACATCGACAGCATTTTGCTGGAAGGAGGCGGCACGCTCAATGACAGTGCCCTGCGCGCTGGGATTGTCCAGGAAGTGAAAGTGTTTGTGGCGCCAAAAATTTTTGGAGGCGGTGGAAAATCGCCGGTGGAGGGAATCGGAGTGGAGATTCCTCAGGAGGCGATGATGCTGCAGCTTTCGCAGGTATCTCAGATCGGGGAAGATTTGTTGTTAGAATACAAAAAAGGCAGGTGAGAAGATGTTCACAGGAATTGTGGAAGAAGTAGGAACAATAAAGTCCCTGTTGATTTCAGGGACTTCCGGCAAGATCGCCATACGCGCAAAAACGGTTTTGGAAGGGACAAAAATTGGCGACAGTATTGCCGTGAATGGCATCTGCCTCACGGTGGTTTCCCTGCAGCCGGATGGATTTACGGCGGATGTGATGGCGGAGACGGTGCGCAGAAGCAGTCTTGGAAAAAGCAAGACAGGCGATCTGGTGAATCTGGAGCGTGCCATGCCAGCGGACGGGCGCTTTGGGGGGCATATTGTGTCTGGTCACATCGATGGGACAGGGACGATTCGATCTCTGAAAAGAGAAGAAAATGCCGTGTGGGTGACAGTGGAGACCAAACCAGAGATTCTTGCCTTGATTGTGGAAAAAGGTTCGATCTGCATCGACGGAATCAGTCTGACGGTTGCAGGAGTGAGTGAGATGGATTTTCAGGTCTCTGTGATCCCGCATACCGGCGAGGAGACAGGGCTGCTCAGAAAAAATCCCGGGGATCTGGTGAATCTTGAGACTGACATTGTGGGGAAATATGTGCAGAAGTTGTTGGGGTTGTCCCGAGGAGAAGAGCTTGGACAAGGAAAAGACAGCGAGAAGAAAAGCACGGGAATCACGATGGAATTTTTGCAGGAATATGGCATATAGAGGAAGCACAAAGAAGGATGAGCCAAAAAGACAGCAAAGATAGAGAAGATGAGGAGGAATGACAGATGGAATATCAATACGATTCGATAGAAGCAGCGTTAGACGATTTGCGTGCAGGGAAGATTATTTTGGTGACAGATGACCCGGATCGTGAGAATGAAGGCGATATGATCTGTGCGGCAGAATTTGCCACGCAGGAAAATATTAATTTTATGGCTTGCCATGCGAAGGGACTGATCTGCACACCGATGAGCGTACAGATCGCGGCAAAACTTGGATTGCAGCAGATGGTCTCGGAGAATACAGATAATCATTGCACCGCATTTACCGTCTCGATCGATCACAAAGATACGACAACAGGAATCTCTGCCGCAGAGCGCTCTTACACGATGAGAAAATGTGTGGATGAGACAACAAAACCTGAGGATCTGAGAAGACCGGGGCATGTGTTCCCTCTGGTGGCGAGAAAAGGCGGAGTCCTGGTGCGCAATGGTCACACGGAAGCGACTGTGGATTTGATGCGCCTTGCAGGCTTGAAGGAATGTGGAATCTGCTGTGAAATCATGGAGGATGACGGCACCATGATGCGCACGCCGAATCTGTGGAAGTTAGCCGAGAAATATGGTCTGAAATTTATCACGATCAAGGAGCTTCAGGATTATTGCAGAATCCATGAAAAACATGTCGTTCAAAAGGCATGTGCGGATATGCCTACCAAATACGGACATTTCAAAATTTATGGCTATGTCAATGATATCACGGGCGAGCATCATGTGGCTCTGGTCAAAGGAGACATTGGAGACGGGGAGAATGTGCTGTGCAGGGTCCATTCGGAGTGCCTGACAGGGGATACCTTCGGGTCTATGCGCTGTGACTGCGGAAATCAGCTTCAGACGGCGATGACTCAGATTGAGGCAGAAGGCAGAGGGATTCTTCTGTATATGCGCCAGGAAGGGCGAGGGATCGGACTGATCAATAAACTCAAGGCATATGAATTGCAGGAACAGGGATTTGACACCGTCGAGGCAAATCTCAAGCTGGGCTTTGCGCCGGACTTGCGGGAATACTGGGTGGGAGCACAGATCTTATCTGATCTCGGGGTGAAATCCCTCAGATTGCTGACAAATAATCCAGAGAAAGTCTATGGTCTGGAAGGGTTTGGACTGACCATCACACAGAGAGTGCCGATTGAGATTGCACCTCAGCAATATGACTCTTTCTACATGAAGACAAAACAGGAAAAGATGGGACATATCTTTAAAGAAATTCATTTTTAGGATAACAGGCGGGAATCCGCAGAAAAGATCAATACAGTGAGAAAAAATCAGGAGGAAAAATCATGAGACAGATTCAGGTATTAGAAGGAAAAGTAGTAGCACCACAGGGGATGAAGGTAGGAATTGTTGCATCACGTTTTAATGAGATCATTGTAAATAAGCTGTTAGGCGGAGCAGTGGATGGTCTGGTGCGCCATGGTGTGGATGAGGAAAATATCACGGCGGCATGGGTTCCGGGAGCTTTCGAGATTCCGGTTGTCGCTTCTAAGATGGCGAGTTCAGGAAAATATGACGCAGTCATCTGTGTCGGAGCAGTCATTCGCGGTGACACATCACACTATGATTATGTGTGCAATGAGGTGTCCAAGGGAATTGCCCAGGTGGGGCTGTCGACCGGCATCCCGGTGCTCTTCGGGGTTGTGACGACAGAAAATATTGAGCAGGCGATTGCGCGTGCAGGCAGCAAGTCAGGAAACAAAGGATATGACTGTGCACTGTCAGCGATTGAGATGGTCAATCTGATGAGGCAGATGTAAGATGCTTCCAACTTTGATTTTTGATTATGACGGCACGATCCACGACACAATGAAGATCTATGAGCCAGCTGTGAGAAAAACTTGCAGTTGGCTCACAGAAAAAAAAGAGGTAGATCCGGCGCGGGTTTCCACACTCACCACAGCACGGATTTCCTCATGGCTCGGGATGAACAGCAAAGAGATGTGGAACGATTTTCTGCCAGAACTTCCGGAAGCGCTCAAAGAGCAGGCAAGCGCCATGGTAGGAGATTTCATGGCACAGCAGGTCAAAGCCCATCAAGCCGTCTGGTATCCCAAGATTCGGGAAGTGCTGAACACTTTAAAAAGCCGAGGCTATGCGATGGTGATTTTGAGCAATTGTAAAACTTCTTACGCCAAAGTACACTGGCAGGAATTTGATCTGGGACAGTGGTTTTCGGCATTTTACGACTGTGAGACATACCATTTTGCACCCAAAACTGAGATAATATGGGAAGTGAAAAAAGAGTTTCCGGGTCCGTTTGTGGTGATCGGCGACCGCAGCAGCGACCTCGCCTGTGCAAAAGAAAGTCAAAGCTATTTTATAGGATGCAGTTATGGATTTGGCGCAGAAGGGGAACTGAGGGAGGCAGATGAACTGGCGGCAGAGCCGGCAGACATCCTGAAGGGAAGATTATCGTAAAATGCAGAGAGAGGATATTACGAAAAGACAATGGTAATATCCTCTTTTTGTCTGCAAAATTTGTATCAAATCCATATTTATGATATAATGGGAAAGCGTATTAAGAAAAATATATGAGGAGAACAGATGTTATGGAGACAAAAAAGAAAAGTGGCTTTAGCAGCTCAATCGGATTTGTGCTGTCCGCGGCAGGAAGTGCTGTCGGTGTGGGAAATATTTGGCGTTTCCCGTATTTGGCAGCGCAAGATGGAGGAGGTCTGTTTTTGATGGTCTATCTCGTCTTGGTGCTGACTTTTGGATTTACACTGCTGACCACTGATATTGCACTGGGACGGCGGACAAAGCAGAATGCCCTGAAAGCATTTGGCAGTATTCGTCCGCGCTGGGATTTTCTGGGCAAGCTGACTTTCCTGGTTCCGGCGTTTATTATGACCTATTATACGGTAATCGGAGGATGGGTGACAAAGTATATAGCGGTATATCTGACCGGAAGCGAGGGTGCCGCGGCGCAGGATGGATATTTCAGCACATTTATTACTTCACATGCTGCGCCGATCGTGTTTATGCTGTTGTTTTTGGCAGTGACTGCTTTCGTCGTTTTCTGCGGGGTAGAAAAAGGCGTGGAGCGTTTTTCAAAAATGGTCATGCCAGGATTGATTGTCATGATTATCGGTATTGCGCTGTTTTCCCTGACGCTGCATCACACGGATGCCAGCGGAGTGGATTAGAAGGACTTGCGGTCTATTTGATCCCGAATCTGGATGGAATAACTTTCGGGCGGTTTATGAAAATCTTGCTGGATGCGATGAGCCAGCTGTTTTTTTCGCTGAGTGTCTCTATGGGAATCATGATAACGTACGGTTCCTATGTAAAAAAAGAGGTCAATCTTAGCCGGTCGATCAGTCAGATTGAGTTGTTTGACACCGGGATTGCCTTCCTTGCCGGCATGATGATTATCCCGGCTGTCTATGTCTTTTCCGGGACAGAAGGGATGGCATCTGGTCCGAGTCTGATGTTCATCTCCCTGCCAAAAGTCTTTGATGCCATGGGTGGCGTGGGAACCATCATCGGACTTGTATTCTTTATCATGGTCGGATTTGCGGCATTGACTTCCTGCGTATCGATCATGGAGACGTTGGTGGCGAACTGTATGGAACTGTTCCATGCAACCAGAAAGAAAATGAGCATGATGATCGGTGTGCTTTCTGCCGCAGCAGCGTGCATCATCTGCCTGGGATACAATGTGTTTTATTTTGAACTGCCGTTGCCGAACGGTCAGACAGGACAGATTCTTGACCTGATGGATTACATCAGCAATAGTTTTCTGATGCCGCTGATCTCGATGCTCACCTGTATTTTTGTCGGATGGGTGATCAAGCCGAAATGGATCGTTGAGGAGATGGAGGCAAGCGGACATCCATTTCGCCGCAAAAAAATTTATGCGGTCATGATCCGCTATGTGGCGCCGCTCATCATGGCTGTGCTGTTTCTGCAGTCCGCGGGATGGCTGTAAAATCCGGGATGAAGAACTAGCTATATCGAAAGAAGATGATTTAGATGGCAAATTAGAAAGTCAGATAACCAGGGGATGGGGATACAAACAAAAAAATTATGAGGAAAAATGTGAGTAAACATTAAGGAATGTTCGTATCCCATGGATCGGCTTGTAAGATTTTTTTTATTTGATATGATAGAAAATAGAAAAATATACTTTTGTCGGAAACAGCGAGAGTAGTTTTGCAGACAAGGCAGTGACAGAAAGGACAGAGAGATGAATGTAAATATCGTTTTATTTGATGATTTTGAGACGCTGGATGCTTTTGGAGCAGCGCAGATTTTTGGAAAGGCACCGGAATATTTCTATCTAAAATATTTGTCAGTGAAAGGTGGAGTAATAAATAGCAGTCAGGGAGTGAAAGTGTGGACAGAGCCACTGGAGGCAGAAAGCATTAAAGATATTCTGGTCATTCCAGGCGGTAGAGGTGCAAGAAAATTGCTGCATATGGAACAGGAATCGCTAAAGCTTTTTAAGAAGTCAGCGGAAAGAGCAGATATCTGCATGATGATTGAAAATGGATCAGCGATTGTGGCACAGACAGGACTTTTATATCACAGACAGGTTGCAGATTATGAATATGATGATAACTGGAAACGGATGTTCACAGCAGGGTTTGTGCGCATTCCGAAAATTCGTTGGATGGCAGACGGAAAATATTATTCGTGTTCGACCAGTGCGGCGAGCTTGGACATGGCGCTGAGTATAGTGGCAGATAATATTGATATTGATGTGGCAGAGAAAATTGCAAAAGAGATAGGATATACATGGGATCCGGAGAATGAGGAGGGGATTTTAAGATAAACGAGGAAGGATATGTTGGATAACGAAAAAATATCATGGAAAGGCAACGGAGGATTTAGAGCTGGAAGAGGAGAAAAAAGCAATCTTACTTCGCATCACAAAAATGCGTGGTCATACAAAAACTATCAAAAGATAGTACAATCTGGTCGTGACTGCGGTGAAGTTCTAAAAATTTGTATCAAATTTACATCTATGCTATAATGGAAAAGCGCATCAAGAAAATATATGAGGAGGACACACAATGTATTACGTACCAGATGGAACAACACGATGTGGATTTTATGAATGTGAAGAGTGTGGAAGCCGTTTTTTATCTCTCCAGACGGGACCTCGGATGGTTTGCCCGTACTGTGGCGAAGAGATCGATCTGGAGATCGGTCCGGATGAAGAGTTGCCGCAGGTAAAAGAAAGTGCTCGATTACTCAGTGTGCTGGAAGGCGATGAGGTGGAAAAGATGGATGCTCTGCTTAGCCTGGCACTTACAGGCGGCGATTACAGCTGGATTTAAGGTGCATCTGAAGTCAGAAATGACTTTTTCGAGCCGAGAGGGGGAAGAACCATGTTTTTTATAATGGGAATCACACAGGGACAAAAAGAATTCGCTCACAACCAGGTTGTCGTCTGTGACCGCTGTGGCGCATATGGGCGCTATATGGTCTTTATGACATACACGGTGCTGTCTCTGTTTTTCATTCCGTGCTTTAAGTGGAACCGGCGTTATTTCGTTCGCACTTCATGCTGCGGCACAGTTTACCAATTAAATGCAGAGATTGGAAGAAGAATTGAGAGAGGGGAAGAAGTAGAGATTCGTCCGGAACATCTGCAAGGCACACAGTGGACAGGCTCCGCCGGAAAAAGATGCAGCAACTGCGGTTTTACCACGACAGAAAATTTTGAGTATTGCCCAAAATGTGGAAAACGTTTTTAAAAGGGATCCTTCTGGCAAATCGTTCCAGAAACCTGGGGATTATGCCAGAAGGCAAAAAGTAGGAGTATGTCAGCTTCGACCGTCCTCAAAGCCAAGTCCGATGAAGGACTGCCATGGCCATCTTCCGTGCATGGACCAGTTTGTTCCAAAAACATATCCAGGCTGAGCGGTTAATCCTGTGCACTGATCAGGGTCAAGCGGGAGATTATCTGCATTAGAGTAAGATTTATCGAAGGTATAGACGGTGCCGTCCACTTCTTTTTCTTCTTTTTGGTCGTAAACTCTGGTAAAGTAACCAGCGTTGTCCAGAACCATTGCGGAACAGTCTTCTCTGGCATCGAAGACAGCCGCCTCGTCAGCGGTATCGACCAATTTGCCGTTTCCGTTTTCGTCCTCAGCATAATATTTCACAATACCCGTCTCATCTACATAGGTCAGAATATAGGTCGGGATCACAAAAGCCTGTTCCCAAGATTCCAGACCGTCTACACCGTAATAGCTCCAGGTCTGTGTTCCAGTCATACCGCCGCTCATGACATAGTAAGCGTATACACTGGCGATATCATATGTGTGAGAAATGCTGGTAACGCGATATTTTTCGGAATTCCAGCTTAAATTTTCCGGGCTGACATCCACTGTCAGAGTAGTATAGACAGGAGTGTTTGCCCATAACATATAGTTTAAGGTAATCGTAGACTGATCAACCGTTGTGTTTACCGTGAAATCTGCGTTCGGCTCCAATACGAGCTCATCGCCGTATTCACTGCGCATAGTCAGTGAGAAGTCCTCTGCGGTCAGCGCTGAGGCGTCAAAATCAAGCGGCCAGGTAATATTCAGGTAATCTGGATAGGTATCACAGAGGACAGGAAGATTATTCTCTGCTGTGGTGGACCATTTTGGCTGCGTATTGGCGATCAGACTGCCTCCATCGATCGTAAAGGTACGTCCATAGCAGTACACATGCATGCGGAAGGATGCTTGTGCGAGAGGAAGACCTTTGTATGTGATGCCGCTCACGCCAAGATTCATGTAATAATTTCCATTTCCGTCACCGCCCTGCTGTGCCCAGCCGCGTCCGCCGCCGTTTTCTGAAAGTTCATATCCAGAATTGCTGCACGCGATATCGTCTGCATCCAGCGTGTAGGTGGTCTCTCCGTTTTCCCAGTTTTCTGCCAACTTATTTGGTGTGAAGATAAAGTCTGTGATATAATATCCGTCACCATCGAGCATGGTCACTTCTGCTGAACTGCTGTCAATCTGACTTTCGTCCAGTCCTTCGAGATTCAGTTTAATCGTCACGGTGTCTTCTGTGAAAGCCAATGGTTCCATTCCGGATGTTCCACCTTCGATGGAGCCAATAATCTCTACTGTCGGAATGGTGTAGCTGCCGGCTTTTGCCAAGGTAGGATGATACATTCCATGGTTATCCCCTTCCACAACCAGTGGGATTTCACCGTTTGGCATAACATAGAGATCTCCTGAACCATTGCTGGTGAATCCGGTAATTTTTGATGCATCAATCGTAATGTCGAGGGTGAAATCTTCTCCGTTTACTGCAAATGCGACGCCTGTCTTATCTGCGATCACAGGCTGTCCCTGAGCATTCGCCAGCCATCCAGTCACATCGGTATTGTCCTCAACGTCAAACTGCCAGCCTTCTTTCGCTTTCAGATGAATCGTGTAAATTCCGGTATCCTGAATATTCACCTCATCTGCATTCAACGATTCAAAATACGAATTCTCCGTGTCTTTCTGGGTTTCTTCTGCTGCCAGTGCTACGACACTTACAGAAAATCCAGTGCAAGTGGCAAGGACACAGGATGCGAGCAGGGCTGAGAGTATTCTTCTTTTCATTTTTTTCCTCCTTCATTTTCAGATATATTTTCGCTGTACACTGATAACATTATTATAAGATTTCTGAAAAAGAAAAAAACGATAGAATTCATCTAAATTATTCTTATTTTTACAAAAAGAGAAAAAGAAATATAAAAAAAGTATTTTTATGTAAAAAAAGTAAGATACTCTGTCTATCGCATGAGCAGTTGTATAGGCGTCATGACGCATGTCCGGCGTTCCACTTTTTCAGTCAAGAGACATTAGCTGGAGCAGTTCTTCAGGAGACAGCGGCTTTGAAAAATAAAAGCCCTGTATCAAATCCACACCGAAAGATTTCAGAAGCGCTGCCTCTTCCTTGTGTTCGACTCCTTCTGAAATTACATGATATCTCATGCTCTTCAGAGCGGTAACAATATTTTGGTAAAATAATACTGCCTTTTCATCCTCCAAAATTCCATTAAGCAGAGAGCGATCCAGCTTGATGGATGAAAACGGGAGTCTGAGCACAGCGTTCAAATTGGCATACCCAGAGCCAAAGTCGTCCAAGCTGAGTTTTATTCCACATTTTGTGAAACTTTCCACAAGCTGATAGAGTGTCTCACTGTATTCAGTAGCCACAGTTTCCGTGATCTCAAACTGAAAGAAAGAGAACGGGAGAGAAAATTCCTGAATGATGTCAATCAGACTCTGGCTGTAACCATCCCTCAGAAGTTCTGCAGGAGAGAGATTAAAATTGACATGCTCTATTTTTTTCATCAGATCCGGGTGATCTTTCACGAATTGGCATACACGCCGGAACTGAAGCTGTCCAATCTGCGCAATCTGTCCATTACATTCCGCAATCGGGATAAAGATTTCCGGTGAGACATATCCGAGCGACGGATGTCTGAGACGGCTGAGTGCCTCCATCGTGATATACGTTCCTTTTTCGATAGAAAATACAGGTTGATAAAAAATCTCAAACAAATCTTCATCGATGGCTGTGCGCAGAAAATGCTCGATATCTTTATTATACTGAAATCCCTTCATAATTTTTTCGTCGCTTTGAATCATAAGGGTACCCAGTGAAGCAGGAGCCAGAGATGAGAGATATTCGACATAGGCTACCAGAGCATCACTGCTTTTTAAATTTTTGGCATTGACGACTCCACAGATGACGGCGGAGAGCTGAATCTTTTCCTCATCCAAGTGCAGACTTCCCTTGAAGAGATTTTGGATTTCTGCACGCACGCGCTCGTATTCCTGCAGAGAATAGGTAAGCAGCACAAAACGCTCGTTAGAGACACGGAAGATATAGGGAGTACCGAGAATGGCATTTAATTTTTGAGAAATCTCGCACAAAAATGCATTGCCAAAGCTCATGCCAAAGAGCATATTCACCTGTCTCAGATTGAGAATTGTCACAGTGAGGACATGGAAATTTCTTTTTTTTCGGTAGAGCTCCTGAAGCCATCCCAGCAAGCTCTGGAGATTAAAGTCCTTTGTGAGACGGTCCAGGTAGTCCGAAGGATTATTGATGGTCAGATAAAGAGCGGTAATTCCCAGTCCCAGCCCCAGACCGGTTGTCAAAAGTTCATTTCGGACAGCCTGGACAGAGACACAGGTTCCCATAATAATCAAGAACTCACAGACAATACAAAAATTTTTAAAACCCAGCTTTCGGTAGCGAAAGATACTGCTGATCAGGATGATGATAACGTAGAGACCAGCATAGAGATACATGCCGAGATAAAAAGTGCCCCTGATATAATTTCCACCTTCATCGATGAAAAAGAAGATACCTGTGCGGACATTACAGAGCACCATGATTCCCACAATGATGGCAGGCAGTGACAGGATATAATAAAAGGTGCGTTCTGTATTCGATGATGTCTCGCAGAGTGACCAGGTATACAGAAACAAGGCGTGGGGTACCAGGACCTGGAGGATGTAGAAGGCAGTCAGCAGAAAAAGCGTCAGACCAGTCAGATCTGGTTCACCGTCTGAGATCAGGAGTGTAGTCACAAGATCAAACAGAATATCCATAATCCCGAGCAAAATAAAAAGCCGGAAAATACGATTGTTTGAGTTTTCTAATTTTTTGTGATTAATAAAATGGTACAAGATCAGCAACAGAAAAATCAGTGATACCAGCAAAAAATTGATGTTGGAATTCATAGTTTTCGTCCACCTTATTCGATGCGTTTTATCCAGCCTTTATTTTGATACATTTTCATGTCGGCTTCTTGTTTCCAGTCACTGACGGTTTTCA
>JALEVQ010000001.1 GCA_022788205.1 Robinsoniella sp.
TCTTTCATAAGCAATCTTGCAGACACACCCTTTCATGCTTTTATCATATCAGGTATATAATGTTGTGGAGAACAATTTATAAGAAGATGAATATGATCTTTATCTGTATTACATTCTAATATTTGAAATCCATTATCATCAATTATAAACGGACATGACGCCTGGCGGCATCACCACCAATCATAAAAGCCCACCGGATTGCTCCGTGCCTATGGCACTCTCGCAATCCTACCTCGTATTCGCATATCGCCCCGCTCTTTTCAATCGCGTGGCTTTTATAGTAAAAACGGCATAAAACAAAAAGAGGAGCCTGCCTTAAAAGACAATAGCTCCTCCTTGAATTCAATACCTTATGATTTATTCTGCTACATACTGATACTGACCATTTTTGATCTCTACATATTTGATTCCTTTGTTCGGAACACCGTCTTCTGAGAAAGTGATTCCCTCACCTGTCAGACCATCTACTGAAATCTCTGTCATAGCTACGATCAGATCTTCGCTCTCGATAGAACCAGCCTGCTCCATAGCTGCCTTGATTGTGTAGATTGCATCGTAAGCATCTGCTGCGAACTGGTCTGGTGTTGCACTGTAAGCTGCCTCATAAGCTTCCACGAAAGCTACAACCTTTGGATCATCAACTGCTGCGCAGAATGGGCTTGCAAAGATTGCGCCCTCTACAACTGCTGGATCAGAAACTGTGCTCAGCACACCGTCCCATCCGTCACTTCCGATGAATGGAAGCTCCATTCCCATATCAGAAGCCTGTTTTGTGATGTAAGTTGCATCCTGATAGTAAGCTGGAACAAAGATAACCTCTGCATCTGTTCCCTGAATCTTTGTCAACTGTGTTCTAAAATCAGCATCTCCTGTTGTGAAAGATTCGTTTGCAACGATCTCTCCGCCTTTTTCCTCTACACGATCTTTAAATGCCTCATCGATACCTGCGCTGTAGTCATCTGCGTTGTTGTAGATGACAGCGATCTTGGTATATCCCAGCTCGTCAATTGCGTAATCAGCCATTGCAACACCCTGGTCTGGATCGCTGAAGCAGATACGGAATGCATTGTCATTCTGGATACAAGCTGTTGCGGAACCTGATGGTGTGATCTGTAAAATACCATCTTCGTATGTAAGATCTGTGATAGCAATGGTGGAACCACTTGTCACAGCTCCCATCAGAACCTGAATTCCATCATCCATCAATTTATTGTAAGCCTGGATTGCTTTGTCCTCTGTCGCCTCATCATCCTCGAAAAGCATTTTCAGAGTATAATTTGTGTCGCCAACTGTCACTCCGCCTGCTGCGTTGATCTCAGCAATTGCGATCTCAGCACCCTGTTTTACGGAAGTACCATAGGAAGCTGCTGCTCCTGTCAAAGGTCCCATTGATCCGATCAGGAATTCTTCTGACTCACCAGACTGTGTGGTCTCTTTTTCTGTCTCTTCTACTTTTGCTGTCTCAGCTTCTGTCTCAGCATCTGTTTCAGCCTTTGTTTCAGCCTCTGTCTCAGCCTTTGTTTCGGCTTGTGTCTCAGCCTTTGTTTCAGCCTCTGTCTCTGTTTTCTTACTTCCGCATCCAGCTAAAGATGACATAACTAATGTTGCTGCAACAATTCCAGCCATTAACTTTCCGAATTTTCTCATAATACTTTTCCTCCTTCATCTTCTTTGCCGTTTTTTGCGGCAAGAAAGTATACCCTTCGGGCATACCATATCGCCATTCGGCATTTCATAATATATAAATTATGTTCATAATGATACCCCTAAATATTTTCTTTGTCAATCACTGTTTTTCTTAATTTCCCGCGTTTTTTTCATTATTTTCCACTAAATGTTATAAAAATTTTGGTCACAAAAATATTTTCTATTTTTACTCTTAATTTTGCTGTACAATTTTGCTCCATGTGTTGTAGAATAAGAATAGAGTGTTCTTGCACTCTTGATTGAAAGAAAGGGGTATTAATGGATGAAAAATTTAATCGTTGGGCAATCTGGCGGACCTACTGCCGTGATCAACAGCAGTCTTTTTGGTGTCATCAAAGAAGGGATGAACCAGAAGGAACGTATTGACCATATTTACGGTATGATTAACGGGATTGAGGGTTTTTTGAAAGACCGGTATATAGATCTTGAAGAAGAATTGACATCTGAACAGCTTCAATGTCTGCGCACGACACCTGGGGCTTTCCTTGGTTCCTGCCGCTATAAACTTCCAGAAGATCTGTCTGACCCTGTCTATCCAAAATTATTCAAAAAATTCAACGCCCTGAACATCGGTTACTTTTTCTACATCGGAGGAAACGACTCGATGGATACAGTCAGCAAACTATCGCGATACGCTGCATCACACAGAGAATCTGTACGCATCATCGGCATACCAAAAACTATCGACAATGACTTGGTCATGACTGACCATACACCCGGTTTTGGCAGTGCTGCCAAGTATGTTGCATCTTCCGTCGCAGAAATTGGCATAGACGCTTCTGTATATGAAGCAAAGTCCGTCACCATCATTGAAATCATGGGTCGCCATGCAGGATGGCTGACTGCTGCCAGCGTGCTGGCACGCAAATTTAAAGGAGATAATCCGGTGTTAATCTATCTCCCTGAAGTTCCTTTCGAGATGGATCACTTTTTACATGATCTTGAGGAGGCATTCAAAACAAAAAATAATCTTGTTGTCTGTGTCTCCGAGGGAATCCACGACAAAGATGGCACCTTCATCTGTGAATATAGCGGGGAAGCCGGTGTGGACACTTTCGGCCACAAGATGCTGACAGGATGTGGAAAGTATTTAGAAAATTATGTGAAAAATCACTTGAAAGTGAAGGTTCGCTCCGTAGAATTGAATGTCAATCAGCGCTGCTCCACTTTTACGCAGTCTCTGACAGACGCAAGAGAAGCCTCGATCGCTGGATCCTCCGCTGTGACAGCTGCCTTAGATGGAAATACCGGAAAAATGGTTTCCTTCGTCCGCGACAAAGAGCCGGGATACGACATCTCATGCGAACTTGTAGATGTCAACGAAGTGTGCAATAAAGAAAAGACAGTTCCTCTGGAATGGATCACAAAGGACGGTACTGACATCGCTGATGATTTCATCACATATGCACGCCCGCTGATCCAGGGAAATCCTGCCATTCCAATGAAAAATGGACTGCCCAATTATGCTTACCGCAAATAATTGTGTTTTCCTGGTGAGGATAGGAAAGTCTCACCCAAAAAGCTGAATAGTCAAATAGCTGCCACCGTCCGAAAGACAAAATTGACAGCATATTTGTGGGGTATTTTTCTGTAAAACAAAAGACTGTTTTCAGAGAAATACCCCTCTTCATATTCTATAATTCTACCACCGTATATTCGTGACCTGTATACGGCAGAAATTTTTCAAGAAGATCTGACATTTTCATCCTGAGACTCGTCGTATTGATGCATGGATGACACCCAAACATCTCCGCTTCCAGCACTTCTCTCTCAATCAAAAGTCTGACATGATTTTCCTTATCATTCATAAGACCCATCACGGTCACAGACCCTGGTGTGACCCCGAGATACTGTTCCATATGCTCTGCGTCTGCGAATGATAATCTGGCACTTCCGATCTGATGAGAGAGATCCTTTGTCTTGAATTTTTTCTCCCCTGAGATCATCAGAAGATAAAATTTTGTCTTCTGAGCATTACAGAGAAATAAATTCTTACAGATCTTTGCATTCAGCAATCGATCAATCTCCTGACATGCCTCGATGGTCGGAACGACCTCATGATCAATCCTCTCAAAAGGAATCTGAAGTTGATCCAAAAGATCGTACACTGCGATCTCCTTTTCGAGACGCCCACTCTCGTCCTCTGGGCGTCCCTTATAAAGCTTCATTTTTTCTTCCATAATTAATATGCCTTGCCCCAATAAACCATATGTTTTGCAGGTTTTCCGCAGTGAATGCATGTCCCTGTGATTTCTTCCTGGTCAAATGGGATACAACGTGAGGTAACTCCTGCCTCTTCTTTCAGCGCATCCTCACACTCCTGGCATCCGCACCACATTGCCTTGATAAATCCTGGTTTTTCATTTGCGATCTGCTTGAACTCATCCAGAGTCTTTGCTGTGTAGGTGTGTGCATCTCTATGTTTTCTCGCGCGCTCGAGCATCTCACTCTGCATTGTCTCCAGAACCTCGCCCACTTTTGTGGCAAGCTCCGGAATCGGAGTCACAATCTTTTCTCTGGTATCACGGCGAACAATCACTGCCTGATTTGCCTCGATATCTTTCGGTCCCAATTCTACACGCAGCGGGATTCCTCTCATTTCCTGCTCAGAGAATTTCCATCCCGGACTCTTATCGGTGTCATCTACTTTCACGCGATAATTGGAGAGCATATCCTTTACTTCATATGCCTTGTCAAGGACACCTGCTTTTTTCTGCTGAATCGGGATAATCATCACCTGTGTCGGAGCAATTCTTGGCGGCAGAACAAGTCCGCTGTTATCTCCATGAACCATGATGATCGCACCGATCATACGTGTTGTCATTCCCCAGGATGTCTGGTGAACATATTTTAACTGGTTATCTTTATCTGTAAACTGGATGTCAAATGCCTTTGCAAATCCATCACCAAAATTATGGCTTGTTCCTGACTGAAGTGCCTTTCCGTCGTGCATCAGTGACTCAATTGTGTAAGTTGCCTCTGCGCCTGCAAATTTTTCTTTATCCGTCTTACGTCCGCGGATTACTGGAATCGCAAGCACTTCCTCGCAGAAATCTGCGTACAGGTTTAACATCTGAATTGTTCTTTCCTCTGCCTCCTCAGCAGTTGCATGTGCAGTGTGTCCCTCCTGCCACAAAAATTCTCTCGAACGCAGGAATGGTCTTGTTGTCTTCTCCCAGCGTACAACGGAGCACCACTGATTATATACTTTTGGAAGGTCACGGTAAGACTGGATTTCTTTCTGATAAAAATCGCAAAATAAAGTCTCTGAAGTCGGTCTGACGCACATTCTCTCCTGAAGCGGCTCCAGACCCCCATGTGTCACCCATGCAACTTCCGGTGCAAATCCCTCTACATGATCTTTTTCTTTCTGCAGAAGACTCTCCGGGATAAACATTGGCAGATACACATTCTCCACGCCCGTCTCTTTAAAACGGCGATCCAGCTCGTGCTGGATATTCTCCCAGATAGCGTATCCGGCAGGTTTGATCACCATACATCCCTTTACGCTTGTGTAGTCAATCAACTCCGCCTTCTTCACGACATCCGTATACCATTGCGCAAAATCTTCTTCCATGGAAGTGATTTCTTCTACTAATTTCTTTTCCTTTGCCATGTCTTTTTCTCCTTCTTTTTCATCAAATTGCCATTAAAATAAAAAAAGCTCTTCATCCCCAAAAAGGGACCGAAGAACTCCGGTGGTACCACCCTAGTTAACCGCAGACACTTCACGGTTCACTCTTTTTCCGTTATCGCCGGAATTACGCTGTATTTTCATACAGAGCTCTGAGGCAGGTTCCATATCTCACTCACAAAAATCTCTCAGCCACGGATTTTCTCTCTGTGGATCATTCCATATGTACTATCCCTCTTCTTCGCCATGTCATTTATTTCATTTGTAGGCTATTTTATGCCACAATACACGTTTTGTCAAGCTTTGCCTCGCCTGTCTTCCATCATATTTTACTTGACATACCACCCCAAGCATTTTATAATAAATCATATGATTTAAAACAATAGTTTTAAAATAGTTATGAGTCAAGAGTGAAAAATCTATCAGCTTGCTTATGGAAGTAGTCAGATTGATTTCAAGAAAGGACGATGATTTATGCCTCCAAAACCGAAATTTACAAAGGAAGAAATTGTCACTGCCGCCTTAGAACTCGTCAGTGAGAAAGGAATGCAAGCTCTGACTTCGCGAGACCTCGGCGCCCGCCTTGGCAGCTCTGCACGTCCGATTTTTACTGTTTTTCGAAACATGGAAGAGGTTCAGCAAGAAGTGCGCCGTGCCGCCATGGAACGCTTCAATTCATTTGCAGAAAAAGCTCTTTATTATACCCCGACCTTTAAACAGTTCGGAATGCAGATGGTTTTGTTCGCGACAGAAGAACCTAAGCTGTTTCAACTGCTATTCATGACGGAAAACGAAACTCCTAAAACCTTCGAAGAAATCTTTAACACTCTGGGTGAAACAGCACAGATCTGCATAGATGTAATCGTAAAAGATTACGGTTTGACATCCCCAGATGCAAAGCAGCTTTTTCAGCATGTCTGGATTCATACTTTCGGAATCGGTGCACTGTGTGCAACCCGCGTATGCCATTTTACAGAGGAAGAAATCAATGAAATTTTAGGTCAGAACTTTCTTGCCATGCTCATGCTTGTGAAGTCTGGGACCTTGAATCAACCTACTGTAAAGCCAATTCTAAATCCCCAAAAATAACAGATAAAATCAGAGCCAGACGCACAGACGCAGAGCCAAGATAGGAAGGAGAATTTATGGACAATATCACAGAATCACCCGTAAAAAATATCATTGAAATTCAACATTTATCCAAACATTTTGGTCCCGTCAAAGCGGTGCAGGATTTAAGTTTTAAAGTCAAAGAAGGGGAGCTGTTTGCTTTTCTCGGCATCAACGGTGCAGGCAAAAGCACAACGATCTCCATCATGTGCGGACAGCTTTCCAAAGACTCCGGAACCGTCTACATCGGTGGAAGCGATCTGGACCACGATGCCAACTCCATCAAACGCATTCTCGGTGTTGTTTTTCAGAACTCTGTGCTGGATAAATCACTGTCCGTGCGTGACAATCTCGAGAGCCGTGCAGCACTCTATGGCATCACAGGAAAAGCCTTTAAAAGCCGCCTCTCTGAGCTTGCAGATCTGCTGGATTTTACTGACTTGCTTGGACGTACAGTCGGCAAGCTTTCCGGCGGTCAGAGACGCAGAATCGACATTGCACGTGCCCTGCTCCACAAGCCTAAAATTCTGATTCTCGACGAGCCCACCACAGGGCTTGATCCTCAGACGCGCAGAATTTTGTGAGATGCCGTAGCACAGTTGCGCCGCGATGAGCATATGACAGTATTTCTCACAACTCATTATATGGAAGAGACCGCTGACGCAGATTATGTCGTGATTCTGGACAGCGGTAAAATTGCTGGTGAGGGTACGCCTCTGGAACTAAAAAACAAATATACCGGTGATTTTATTACTCTCTACGGCGCGACACTGGACGAAGTGATGACTCTCGAGCGCCCTTTTGAAACTCTGAGGGACGCCTATCGTGTGTCTGTTCCATCTACCTCTTCGGTCACAGATCTGATCCTAAAACATCCAGAAATTTTTCAAGATTACGAGATTACAAAAGGTAAAATGGATGATGTATTTTTGACCGTGACAGGCAAAAAACTGACAGGAGGTGCTGAAAAATGAGCGCATTAAGAGCATTGATCAAGCGAAATACGAAACTATTTTTTAAAGACAAAGGCATGTTTTTTACTTCCCTCATCACACCTTTGGTCCTTCTGGTACTGTACAGCACCTTTTTGGGAAATATATATGAGGAGACTTTCCGTGATGCGCTTTCATCCGCCGGTACTGCTGTGACGGACACTCTCATTAACGGCTGCGTGTGGGGAGAACTTGCCTCCTCTCTGCTTGCTGTATGCTGTGTCACAGTCGCCTTCTGCTCAAATATGCTCATGGTGCAGGATAAAGTCAGCGGCGTCAGACGTGATCTGACTATCGCACCTGTGAGACACAGCACACTGGCTCTGGGCTATTATATCACTACCCTGCTCTCCACCTTGCTTGTGTGTTACGTGGCGACCGCCGTGTGCCTGCTGTATATGTCAATGGTCGGCTGGTATCTGACGACTTCTGACATCCTGTGTATTCTCCTCGATGTCTTTTTGCTTGTACTCTTTGGGACAGCACTGTCGAGTATCATCAATCATTTTCTCTCCAGCCAGGGTCAGATTTCAGCAGTCGGAACCATCGTCAGTGCAGGTTATGGCTTCCTGTGCGGGGCATATATGCCGATCTCCCAGTTTTCTGATGGACTCCAAAAAGTCTTATCATTCCTGCCTGGCACCTACGGGACCTCCCTTCTGCGCAACCATGCCCTGCGCGGTGTGTTTGAAGAGATGGGAACACAGGGATTTCCTTCTGAAGTCGTGGAGGCAATCAAAGATTCGATCGACTGCAATCTGTATTTCTTCGGTGACAAAGTCGAGCTTTCTGCTATGTATCTCATACTAGGCGTAGCCGTCATCGTTCTGATTGCGGTCTATATTCTGTTAAATGTGCTGCACAGTGAAAAAGTCAGCAACTAAACAGATATGACGCCTAGCGGCGTCACCACCCCCACCGGATTGCTCCGTGCCTGAGGCTCTCGCGCAATCCTACCTCGTATTCGCATATCGCCCCGCTCTTTTCAATCGCGTGGCTTTTATGCTCATACGGGTTAGCGTCTCTAGTGGCCGTGCAGCCAGATGCGCAAGCGCCCTGTCTGCCGTCCACTGAGACTGGGCTTTTATAATAATAAATTCTTTACCTCTTTCTTACAGTTTGCTATAATAAATTTTACATTACACTCAAAGGCAAAGCGGATGTCCACAATCCGCTTTGCTGCTTGCTCATAATCTCACAAACTGAAGGGAGGAAAATTTTATGGACTATCCGATTCTATATCGGAAGCGTTTGATTCCGCTGGAATGCGTCTTGCTAAAAGACGATGTAATTCTTTTTCAAAATGAAAGCCAGATTGTCACAAAATGGAACACTCTCCATCCAAAAAAAGATCTGCACCACGGCTACTCCTGTTACTGCCTTGACAAGGGGATCAAAGTCAGCAAATTTTTAGATGCAGATAATAACTTACTGTGCTGGTATTGCGATATTATCTCCTATTCTTTTGATCCTGACACAAATACCTATGTCTTTACCGATCTCCTGGCGGACGTGATCTTAAAACCTGGAGAGGAGTTAAAAGTCGTAGATCTCGATGAACTTGCTGATGCATGCGAACAGAACCTCATCACCACGGATCAGTTAATTCTGTCCCTGCGCCAGCTCGATCATCTCCTGAAGTCTATTCAGAACGGAGAGTTTCACATTTATCAGGATCTATTAAATCGCTTTGACGTATAAGATATTTTCTTATGATCTCCCTCAAAAAGTCCCTATGAATTGGCGTATTTTCCGATTTATAGGGACTTTTTTTGACCGCGCTTGAAAAACTGTTTTATTTTTCTATGACAGGTGTTATAATGGAACTACGTGAATTAGGATTAGGTAAGAGAGATTCGCCGGAAAGGTTTGGTGCAGTCAATGGAAACGAAGATAGTGCGAATAAGTGAAGATCATGAGGAACAATGGGTCAAAGAGGCAGGTCAGATATTGAAAAACGGGGGGCTCGTCGCATTTCCCACAGAGACAGTCTATGGTTTGGGTGCAAATGCCCTCGATGAGAAAGCAGCCGCAAAAATTTATGCCGCCAAGGGCAGACCATCAGATAATCCTCTGATTGTACATATTGCTGATTTTTCGGATCTTGAAAAGATTGTTGAGAAAGTTCCAGAGGAAGCAGTGAAACTAGCCAAAGCATTTTGGCCAGGACCGCTGACAATGATTATGCGAAAAAATGACAAAGTGCCTTATGGCACCACAGGAGGACTTGAGACGGTTGCTGTCCGGATGCCGAGTGACGAGGTGGCACAAAAACTAATCCGCTCAGGGGGCGGCTACATTGCAGCTCCGAGCGCCAACACCTCAGGGAGACCAAGTCCGACCTCTGCTGCGCATGTCATCGAGGACTTAAATGGAAAAATTGATATGATCCTGGATGGTGGAAGTGTAGGTATCGGACTCGAATCTACGATCATTGATTTGAGTGAGGATGTCCCTACTATTTTGCGCCCAGGATTTATTACACAGAAAATGATGTCAGATATCATCGGGAAAGTAGAGATCGATGCAGCTTTGATCAAGGCAGATTCCAATATCCGCCCGAAAGCTCCTGGAATGAAGTACCGGCACTATGCTCCCAAGGCAAACATGATTCTTGTGCGCGGAGATCGAGAAAAAGTAGCTGAAAAAATCAGAGAACTTGTCCGCCAGGAATTGGACAACGGTGGAAAACCCGGTGTCCTGTGTGCAGATGAGACAGCCAGCATGTATTCTGAAGGAATCATAAAAAAAATCGGCACACTTCATGATGAATTGACAATCAGCAGGCATCTGTACGGAGTGTTGCGCGACTTTGATGAGGAAGGAGTTTCCTCTATTTTCTCAGAAACATTTGAGACACCTATGCTTGGAACGGCGATCATGAACCGACTAAAGAAAGCTGCCGGTCAGCAGCTGATTGAGGTGTGAGGAGAAGAAATTATGAAACGCTATGACAGATTAATCTTTGTGAGTACCAGCGATACGTGTCGTGGTCCGATGGCAGCGACAATCTTAAAAAGTAAATTTTTGCTTGAAGAGCTGGTAGTCGATTCAAGGGGACTGATTGTGTTGTTTCCAGAACCAGTCAATCAAAAAGCAGAGGAGATTCTGCAAATGAGAGGACTGACTATGCAGAATCATGCATCGGCTCGTCTGGAAGAGTCCGACATTGGTGACAGAACCGTTGTGCTCACGATGGAACTGACACAGAAATTAAAAATTCTGGAAGAATATGATCACTATGAAAATGTCTATACGCTGGCAGAATTTATCGGCTATCAAGGTGACATTACGAGTCCTTATGGGGGAACAATGGAGACGTATGAGGAGTGTTGTCAGAAACTGGATGACTTTATCACGCGGCTCGTAGTAGTATTAAATGAGGAGGAATTATTATGTTAGCACTTGGATGCGATCATGGTGGATATGAATTGATGAAGGAAGTCAAACATCATCTGGATCAGAGGGGCATTGCTTATCAGGATTTTGGCTGTTTCGGCACAGAGTCTGTAGATTATCCTGTCTACGCAAAAAAAGTATGCAAAGCTATTCAAGATGGAATCTGTGAAAAAGGTATTCTGATCTGCGGGACAGGTATTGGAATCTCTATCACAGCAAATAAAATGAAAGGCATCCGTGCTGCGCTTTGCACCGATTGCTTCTGTGCAGAAGCGACACGCCTGCACAATGATGCCAATGTTCTTGCTCTCGGCGGAAGAGTCGTTGGACCAGGGCTGGCACTCAAAATCGTTGACACTTTTTTAGATACACCTTTCTCTGGCGACGAGCGACATAAACGCAGAATCTCCATGATAGAGGACTGACACAAAGACAACTGAAAATGCCGAAATGTTTTTCATATCGGAAATCATATGCGGCACAGAGGGGTAGAAAATGAGTGACAAAAGAAAGGATTATATCTCCTGGGATGAATATTTTATGGGCGTTGCCATGCTCTCAGGGATGCGCTCCAAGGATCCAAGTACTCAGGTGGGCGCATGTATCGTAAGCCCAGATCATAAAATTCTCTCGATGGGATACAATGGTTTTCCTCTGGGGTGTTCCGATGATGAATTTCCATGGGGAAAACATGGTGATGAGCTGGACCAGAAATATCTGTATGTTACACACAGTGAACTGAACGCCATATTAAATTATCGTGGCGGAAGTCTGGAAGGTTCCACACTGTATGTATCATTATTCCCATGCAATGAATGCGCCAAGGCAATCATCCAGTCAGGGATTAAACATATTATTTATTCCTGCGATAAATATGCTGATCAGCCGAATGTGATCGCCTCAAAGAGGATGCTTGACGCTGCAGGGGTGACATATAAAAAATATGAAAAGACAAACAAAAAAATAGAATTAAATCTTTAATTTATCGTCCGTTGGACTAAAATTGGTCGAACTATTTTATCTTAATATATAACTGACGTTCAAATCGGGGCATGCACAAAAAGTGCATGCCCCTGTTTTCTGTACTTTCGCTTTGATCCAATCATAAACTAGAAAAGGTGCTCCTTCTATCCCCACTTTTTATTCCAACGATACTTTTAGAAGGTATTATGTTAAAGAGGATGTAAATTATTTTTTGTGGATGATATTCTAGAAAAATGGATTTATATCTTCTAATTTAGGATGTTTTTTTTATTAAAAAATATATTTTTTTCTTTAAAAGTATATTTTATGTTTATGTGGATGATTTTTTTCAGAAATTTTTCTTCATTTTTTCGTTTAAATCGCTCCTGCATAAACCAAAAACATCTCAGAAAGTGGAAAATCAAAAGAAATGCTGAAAGAAAAACAAAAAAAGAATTGACCTTCTTAAAAAAGGGTACAAAAAACAGACCTTTTATGCATTAGCAAATAAAAAGTCTACTGCCTCATTTCTAGATTGCTGTTCCAGAAGCCCTCGAGCTAGTTCACCTACATTTTCAACTCGTCTTTTGGAGAGATAATGTTCATAAATATAGCCAAGGCACTTCTTTACTTTTTCAATGTCATAGACTGCACATAGAACCCCCAGGTCATCAAAATCCTTCTCTTCCAGGCAGAAGGTAAAGTATATCCATTCTCCGGAAGGAGTTCGATGACGCGCCTGCGGATAGATTCCTGCGCGGATCAGACGGGACTGATCCTCCACATTGATCATCTTCTTTGCCTGATGTGTCTTATTAATACGGCTCATTGTCTCATTTAATTCTGAAACATATTCTCGCATCTGAGCAGCACATTTTTTAATCTGACTTTCGTAATTTCTACGCCCATGGTAAGTCGGATTCATCTTTAAAGAGACCGTCTTTTCTTTACACACAACCTGAAAAAGTCTGCTCAGCGCAGACAATGCCTTCCTGATAATCCCCGGCTTACAATAATCCGGCAAAAATTTTCGGAGGGAATTATAGTCGATTGTCGTCACAAGAGGTTTCTGTCTATCGCAATTTGTGTCCATCTCCAGTGCCACTCTCAAAAAAATGCGCAGTTGATTTAAATCCTTTATCTTGAGCATCTCTTGCAAAAACTCGCGGTTGAAAGTAACATACCCTTGTCCACCCTCTTTCATCGACAATCCATAATTTTTATACCCATTCAAGAGGACATGAAAACAATCTCTGGAATCCCCTTCTTGGCAATATCGAATATATCCATATTTCTCCAGAGCATAATTGGCATTTCCGATTGAACGCACAGTACACCCGAGAATCTCTGCCAGCTCTTTTTTTGAGATTCCGATCACAAATCCCCTCTCATCCGGCTCTGCAAAATGGTATATCATCAAAAGTTTCAGAGAGATTGCTTTTAGACGAGGCGCATTGCCAAAATGCTCATCGCTGTGGCGACAAACCTCCCGTGTCACAGTCCGATAGACAGCATGGGGACATCCTGCACAGCGACGTGTCGCTTCCTCCTGAATTTCTGGAGGCATATATTGTAAAAACTCAATCGTTCGATAATTATCGCAGCGAAAACAGCCGGACTTCGCTGGGTCCAGCTCTCTCGTCTGAGTATAGCTCATCTCTCCTTTTCTTTTCTGCACCCCAACCGCCTGAATCAATGGAACTCTTCCGACTTTTGCATACGTTGAGAATCTCAAATGTGTCGCCCCCCTCTCTTTCGTTTTTTACACAAGCGTATCCCAAAATGATTATAACCAAATCACAAGAAAATTACCAGTAAAAAGCTTCTCCGATTTTCGATATACAAAAATTTTTTGTTCACGTCCCCTTTTCTATTCGCTTTTTACCGCCTTCAACAAATCTCCAATATTCCCAAACTCATATGTCGGCACGAATTTTGTCTGTCTCACATCTTTCGGCGTCGCTTCCCCTGTATAGACAACACATGTGTCAACCCCAGCCGCAATCCCACAAGCGATATCTGTGTAGAGTCGATCCCCCACTACAAGTGTTTGTTCTCTTGAAAACCCCGTTATTTTTCTGCAGTAATCTACAATCTCACGAGCCGGTTTTCCAAGATATTCCGGTTTCTTTCCGGTGGAATTCTCGATCATCTGGCAGATCGATCCACAGTCTGGAATAAACCCAAATGGTGCCGGACAGCACAAGTCTGGGTTTGTCGCCAAATACGATACATTTTCTGTGGAAAGAATCTCACAGACACGCTCCAATTTTCCATAAGTTAATTCACTGTCATATGCGATCAGCACACATGCTATATCATCCTCGATATTCTCCACAACTGTAATCCCTTGTTCTCTCAAATCTTTCACAAACGATGCAGTTCCCATCACAAAAATTTTTTTCCCTTGAAAATGCTCTTTTAAATATCGTATCGCCATAAATCCTGACGTCACAAACTGCCACTCCTGTGTCTGCAGATCCCAGCGTGCAAATTTTTTGACATAGTCTTCAAGGCTTTTGGTCGAATTATTTGTGATATAGATCGCCTTTCCCCCGATTTCTTCGATATAATTGAGCAATTCCCTGCTTCCTGTGTACAACACATCTCCCGTGGCCAGTGTTCCATCGATGTCAAATAGAAATAATCTTTTGTCCCTCAGCATTGTTTGTTCCTTCCGTTGTTTTATTCATTGCCCATTTTAATACAACATGGTTTCTCTGTCCATTGTTTTTATGCACTCTTTTTTCTTCCCATCAAGATTTCTGCATCCTATTCACAAAAATTCCATTGTCTTCTCCCATCTGCCATCTTCACTGTCACTGTTGTACTGATACTGCCCCTTCCTGCAAAGTTTCAGCATATGTAACTATACCATTTTTTATCGCTTCCGCCACCTTTTTCTGATATTCATCGGTGATCAACAGCTCCGCCTCAGTCCAGTTACTCAAAAATCCGCACTCTACAATCACAATCGGGCTTTTTGTCTTTCTCAAAACATAATAACTGTCATTTTCTTTGATTTCTCTGCCTCTTGTCACCTCAAGTCCTTCATTCAAAGCATTCTGCAAAGCCTGTGCCAGATTCTTACCTGCATCCGAGCTGGAATAGTAAAAGACCTGCGGTCCGCTCACGCTCTCCTGCGGATAACTGTTCTGATGAATGCTGACAGTGAAAAGCGGGTTTGCCGCATCAATCTTTTCGCACCTGCGTTTCATATCTTGCTGCTTTTTGCTGTCACTGCTCTCATCGTAAAGACCTCCGTCATCTTCTCTCGTCATCACGACGGTAAATCCTTCCTGCTCAAGCAGCTCGCGCACTTTTTGTGCGATTGCAAGATTCACTTCTTTCTCTTTTGCCCCGTTGACACCGATTTTTCCGGGGTCTGCTCCGCCGTGGGATGGATGTCATCTGCGACATCCTCTGCGAGAGTGAAAGATTTCTCTACCTGATTGTCCAGGCAGATTCTCTCTATTCTGTGCGTCTAATATATCATATTTTGAGCGAAATAGCAACATTTTATTTAAAGATCGCCATTTTTAGAGTCACAAAAGGCGGCGCACCGCACCGCCTTTGTAATATCTCATTTCAATTATTTTGACTGTGCATTCAGCCATGCAAAGATATTTGTGAATTCGCCTGCTGCCAGCTCTCCGCCTCCATTGTTTGTAGGCGCTGCACCGAATGTCTCATTGTCTGTAGAAGCTGCGATTGCTTCTCTATCCTGAACACCTGTAACCTCATTGTTGAACAATTTCACCCATGCAAAGTGTCCCATATATTCTGTTCCTTCGCTGTCTGTTCCCTCGATCGTCTCAAACAGAGATAACCAAGTATTCTCTGCTCCTGCCTGAACAAGTGCGCGGTATGTAGGTAACTCATATGCTTTTGGATCAACCACTGGATCATTTACAGATAATACGAACCAGATCGGTATATCTTTGATTGCTTCAATCTTCTCATCTGTCACCCAGCGTGTCTCTGTCACTGTTCCATCCTGTTTGTATGTGCCATCTTCATTCTTCTCATACTCATAGAATGCGTATGCCTCACAATTTGGATAAGCTGCTGCGAAGTAGTCTGGGTAGTTGATGATCATGTTCATCGTCATATATCCACCGTTAGAGCATCCACCGAGATATATACGGTTCGGATCTACATCTGGATGGGAATCTACATAATCTGCAATGGTATCCATCAAAATTTCTGTATATCTGGAAACACCGCTTCCTTTACCGTTGGTTCCGTCTCCTTCATCCATCCAATATGTCTCACACTGAACAGCCAGAACATATGCTCCCTGCTGATCTCCTGCTGAGAAATAAGACTGAATTTCTGGTCTTGCCAGCGCACAAACTTCGTTTCCGATAATTTCAATATCAGGATCTGTTCCGCCTTCGCCCTGTCCATGTAACCAGATAATCAGAGGATTTTTCTCGCCGTCTGCAAGACTCTCTGGCTCATATGCTGCTGTGCGAAGTGTAATCTCTTCTTCCTCACCTGTAATATTGTTCATATAGGTTCCTGTGAAAGAATCTCTGCTGTTGAACATTGCTGTATCTGGGCAGATACGGTTTCCAATGCAATCCTCATCGATTGCCAGAGGAGCTGCCTCTCCGTCTACTGTGAAGTCTGGGCAATCTACTGTGACCTGATATGCCTCTGACCACTTATTCATAAACACAGAGATGTCATAACTAAATGGAGACCCGGATACTTCTGATCTTGTTTCCATCTCGATTGCAACGTATTTTGAAGCACCTTCTGCCTTTTCCCCATTCTCATCACATAAATATACATCTGTCACAGTACGCTCTTTGCCTGCTGTTGTGACAGCACATCCCTCTGCGCTGACTTCAGATGCTTCTTTCTGTAACTCTACGATAATCTTAGGAACGCCTGGTCCCCATTCATATCCTTGTACAAAAATAGCTGTGCTTGCTACAACTCCATCAGCCTCTGCTGCACTCGATACCATGGAAGTCATTCCCAAAGTCAGACATGCTGCCGCTAAAAGAGCCAATACTTTCTTGTTCTTCATAAATTAGTTCCCCCTTCAAAATAAATTCCACTCTGAAAAAAGTATCATCCTGCTATAGCTTAAAATTTTCTTTTTTGATCCTCTGGAATCACTCTCAGAATATCTTTTCAGAATGTTTTTGATAATAGTGACACACATACTATGACTGCTACATGATCCTTTAAAGTCTCAGTCTCATATTAACCTCATTATATAGTCACATTTCTGATTGGTCAAGCATTTATTGGGTATTTTGTATATTTTTTTCCTATTTCTTTTGATATATATGTCAAATATCATAATAAAAAACGATATTTCCGCATTTTTCCTGCACCGTGCCCTGGGTCGAGCACAACCACCTTCTGCTCTGATCCCTGGGTCATAACTTCCCGTATAGTTTTTTTTACTCCTAGCGTTGACAAGAGAAGGACTGCTAAAAGCAAAAAGCTTCCCATCCATATTTCCCACTTTTTTGGCTCTCCCATCGTTTCCCCTTCTCGTATATTTTCTTCTCTTTAGTTTATCGTATTTTTTTTTGATTTATCACACAATTTTTTCTCTATCTTTGACCTCAAAATACCGGATGATATTCTTGAATATTTTGTCGAAATTTAGTTGTGAATCGTATCAAAAAATGCTATAATCTGCTTTAGAAATATTTTATTTTTATTTTATTTTTTGTTTATTGTATAGCAAATTTAGATCTCTGTGAGTGCGGCATGTATGTCCAATTTTTTCCGCAATAAGCACAGTGTCAGGAGGAACAAATGAGCAATAAATTCAAGGAATTTTTTCTTTTAACTGCTGGAATTCTTATTATGGTTATGGGGATTTATTTTTTCAAATTTCCAAATAATTTTTCCTTTGGAGGTGTGACTGGTATCGCTGTTGTTGTCTCCAAATATACCTCCATCTCAAAAAGTATGCTCACCACAATCATCAATATCGCTTTGCTTGTTTTGGGATTTCTATTTCTCGGAAAGGGCTTTGGTTTCAAGACAGTCTATGCCAGTCTGCTCATGTCATTTGCCCTCTCATTTTTAGAAAAATTTTGTCCTATGTCGCATCCGCTCACAGATGAAATCATGCTTGAACTCTCATTCGGTATTATTTTACCTGCAATTGGTTCCGGAATTTTGTTCAACATTGACGCTTCAAGCGGCGGGACAGATATTGTGGCAATGATTTTAAAAAAATATACCAGCATCAATATCGGAAACGCTCTTCTTATCACCGATTGTTTGATCGTGGCTGCCACATTTTTTGTATTTGACATCAAGACGGGACTTCTCTCAACCCTCGGTCTTGTTGTCCGTTCTTTCATGATCGACGGCGTGATCGAAAATATTAACCTGAAAAAATATTTTACTGTTGTTTGCAGCAATCCTGAGCCAATCTGCGATTTCATTACACTTGAGCTGAACCGAAGCGCCACGGTATGTGAGGCGATGGGTGCCTTTTCTCACGATAGAAAATATGTCATTTATACAGTGATCAGCCGCGCTCAGGCCGTGCGCCTCCGCACTTTTATTCATCTCCATGACCCTTCTGCATTTATTCTTATCTCCAACACCAGTGAGATCATCGGCAAAGGATTTCGAGGATATCAATGATGAAAAAAGCAGCTGCTCTATCTTCTCTCCAGATTGAGAATTCTTGATAGAGTCAGCTGCTTTGCTGTTATTCCGTCTTCTTTATCGTATGCCGCATTGCCATTTGGCATTTTACGGCGCTATGTATTTGGAAATCACATCCCAAACATAGGTCTCCTCTAATCCTA
Organism: Robinsoniella sp.; assembly: GCA_022788205.1. Lineage (GTDB taxonomy): Bacteria > Bacillota > Clostridia > Lachnospirales > Lachnospiraceae > JAGZHZ01. The sequence continues at coordinate 18,606 of JALEVQ010000001.1, forward strand.
ATTTCCATGCTGCAATCCCGCCAAGCCGATACGTTTCCGTTAACTTTGCACGCGCATCGACCGATTCGTCATCTTCAAGCCATACCTGATAGAGAGATCCATCGCTCGCATACCACTCTGCATAGTTTTGCTCTGCATTTTCATCCCATTGAATCTCGGCACCTGCTTCTTCCACCACACTCTGTGCTCTTCCCATGCTGACTGCTTCGCTGGAAATATTCCCTTGGGAATCGGTATTCCAGATTCTTACATAAAATGGTATCGCATTGATCACCTTGTTGCAAGGCACAGAAATAATTGTGCTCTCTATACCGCTTCTCACAAAATTCATGGTCGCCACAGAACCTACATCAGATCCCACATAATGCTCGTCATATCCCATAATAATCACATAGTCTGCGACAATGCCCTGCTCGCGCCGGTTGTAATGAGCAGTATACGGCTGAGGCACTGGATTATCAATCGAGAGAACAATCTCATTTTCCCGACATTTTACTGACATTTCTCGGATAAACTGGATATAATCTTCTCCTGCTGACTGTGGGATCGCCTCAAAATCAATGTTGATTCCATCCAAGCTATACTCAAGTGCCGCCTCTATCAACTGATCTTGTATATTTTCTCTGGCAGCCATCGATGAGAGAACCGTCTCTGTATCCACATCTACATTGAAATTGTCAATCAATGCCCAAACCTGCATTCCTTTTCTATGTGCTCTTCTCACATATGTCTTATCCGCAAGGGAAGAAATATTCCCATCATTATCGATGACAGAAAACCATGTTGGTGAAATAACATTCACTCCCTCAACGCCTTCGAGCTCATCCAGCAGACTGTCGTTTGCATCCTCATTTGTCACCTGATGCCACACAAGATTAATTTTCTCATCTTGTGTCAAACTTGTGTATACAGGCTCCGTAAAATCTGGAATCTCCAGGGTCTCTTCGCTCCGGTCTCCTAATGTCGTATTTTTAACATATCCAAGATACCCGTCAGCTGTGAGAACTCTCGTCCAGTCTTCCATCTCATCTACAATCCAAACACGGTCATTTTTGCTAACTTTTGTTAGAATTGGGCTTTTTATTCCCCCCTGAAAGCGCACGCTTGTGGCTTTCTTCATCACCGCAGCGGTCTGAGGAGTTTTTTCATATCGGATTACAGCGCGATTCGGATCTGTCATAAATTCATATTCCATGAAAGTAAATCTCTTGACGAACTCTGCGTCCAGATACAGAATCTCTTCCTGCCAGAAAGCAATCACATATTCTTCACTTCTCGTCTCATCGTCAACCATATACTCTCGACTGTCTGCCGGTATCTTATAGATCTGTGTCGGTGTTGTAAACAACAATAACGCTTCACTTTCATCCCAATAAAATCTCTGGTTCAGATACTCGATCACCGCCTCATGCTCCAGATATACCCTGTCATCTTTCCACATTCCCTTATAACGCACAAGCTGATCCTGCATAATCAATGCAATTTCATCTCCCCGCGTATCAAAGTATTCTTGCTGGTCCATCCATTCATTGGAAGGGATATATCTGCTCGCCAGTCTTCCCAAAACAGCCACCGCTGCAATCACTATCAGTGCGGAAATGACCGGAAGCACAATTCTACGTTTCTTTTTCATTATAGCACCTCCGCTGTCTCCTGTTATTACTCCTCATTTTCTCTGATGATACCCTCTGGGTAAACACATTGCCATCCGGCGTTTCAAAATGTATCATATTTGTCGTCCGATGTCATTATATCATGAAAATGCCCGCTGTGATTACATTATTCGACATTTTAAGAAATTTCTAAGGTACTTCATCCTAAAATTCAAGCCCGCCGCCGCACAGACGGCTTCATGGATGGGGATGCGCCTCACCCACTTTTCTGTATCGTTCTGCGCTGGTTGTAGTGCATGAAGACTGTTGACGCGTATGAGAAAATCGAGCCCGTTAAATAGATTGTGTATATCAGATTTGGCAGAGATCTTCTTTTATCTCTCTCTATTTTTACGCACTGGAGGATTTTGTTGGGGTTATTTTATTTTTACATAGTCAAATCCAATCCCTACCACTTTATTGTTTTCATCTTGAATATAATCTCTCATATAACTGCTCTCTTCCTCAATCATGCACGCACGGACAATACTTTTAGGATCACTCTTTTTCCCGTTAAGCATAAGATACTTTCCTTCCCGGACATAATGATCCAGTTCCTTCTTCAATTTTTTCTTTTCTTTCATTTTCTCCATCTGCCTTCTACCTTCCCTTTATCTGAACTTCACATGGAAATGTGAATGATTTCAGCAATTTTTTCCACCTCTTACAGCAGTTGAAAAATCCTTGCTGATCTTTGTTTAATGATCGGATAATCTAATCTTCTCACTGTCATGATCCCTTATAGAACTTCATTTTCATTTCTGGTCTGTGACCCCTTCCATATTATTCTATATGGACTGGACAGTTTAAAAAATTTATTCTTGGTGCTGTGATATACTATTTCTAAGAAAATCCTCCCCAAAAAACAATCCATGACGTCAGTATCCGGTTGTGTACCTACAGCAGATTCGAAAATTCTTGGCATTCATGCCAGATAAGAGATTTATGTTTTATCAGAGAAGAGATTTGCTTTTCATTCAAACGGTCATAATACTTTTTCACAGCCACTCCACAGATTCCATGTATATGTATTAAAATTCAAGGGGATGATAAGGAAATCGAGAGCCTGTGCTCCTGCTGCTAATAAAATATCGTCCCAGTGATACCATATCACTCAGCCGACCGTTCTCATATTCATTTTTTGACTTGGAAATATGCGAAGAAACTCGCAGATAAAAACTGAAAAAGAATTGCGGGAAATAGAAAAAATCAGATTGGGAAACCTCCTTTCTTTCTACAAATCCCTCCTCTTGTCTTTTATTATATATAATATGTTACTGAAAATCAAGTAATTTGTGGAATTTTTTTAATCTTTTTTTCCGATCTATTGACTTCTGCGGAAAGATTGGATATACTATGTTTTCAAACAGAAACCCTCAATTCACTGGAATTTTTCAGCCAGTATCCATATATTTACTTTACATCTTACTTTCTATTCGTATATAATATAATTAAGAGAGGTTATAATATATGGGTTATCGTATCTGTCGTGCCAGACATGAGTATCACAAAATTTTAAAATTGGTCTTCTGATTGGTCACGGCAATCACAATATAGTAGAAAATATAAATTTTAATCTGAATGAGAACATTCAGTAACTTGATCAGATAGGATGTGATTTTATGAAAATAGAAAAGATTAATGACAACCAGATTCGCTGTACTCTGACCCGAGAAGATCTGGAGCGAAGAGAATTAAAATTGAGTGAACTCGCATACGGCAGCGAGAAGGCAAAATCTCTTTTCCAGGATATGATGCAACAAGCTGCATATGAATTCGGATTCGAGGCGAATAATATTCCTCTGATGATTGAAGCGATTCCTGTTTCTTCCGAGACCATTATTCTGATCATCACAAAAGTAGAAGACCCTGAAGAATTAGACACTCGTTTTTCAAAATTTTCTCCTTTTTCTGAAGGAGAAGACTCATCAACAACGCCATCTATGCCAAAATTGGAGGGTGCTGACGAGATTCTTGATTTATTTCATAAAATCAAGCAAGTCGGCAAGTCTATCGATAAAGCTTCTGCCTCCGCCAAAGAGAAGACAGATTCAGCACCGATTCAGCTTGCAAAAATGTACCAGTTCCGCGATCTCGATGTCATGATTCTTGCCGCTAAAGCACTGAAAGGTTTTTACAGAGGTCGCAACTCGATCTTTAAGGATAATGTAAACAAGGATTACTTTCTTGTACTCTTTAAATCTGATCACACTCCCGAAGAGTTCAACAAAGTTTGCAATACACTTTCAGAATACGGTGTATCCTGCACATTTTCCTCTGCAGCAGAAGCTTATTTTTCAGAACATTACACCTTAATTCTAGGGGATACAGCACTCCAGCAGCTTGCCGAATTATAGGGAAGGTATCACATTTGAATACGTTTCCATGAGTCAAAAACAAGGGATACGCCGCCAGAAAATGAACCATCTGACCTCGTATCCCCTATTATTTGTGTCAACAATTCTATTTCTGCAAGCTGTCCAAAAATGCGTTAATTCTTGCAACCAACAAATCAGGTTCAATTCCGTGAACTAATGCAGCTTCTTCCAGTGACTCTCCCTGAGCAGATGGGCATCCGATGCAGTGCATTCCGCTTGCCATCAGGAATGGTGCCATCTGAGGATCTACCTGAAGAATTTCTCCGATTAACATTTCTTTGGTAATTGCCATGTTTTGTTCCTCCTTCATTCAATATTGTACTATTATAATACTTTTCTATTTGTTATGCAAGGCTTCCTGAAAATTAAAAAGTTTTCTCTTGTATAATTGGGGCAGATGTATTAGAATAGAGAAAAGATCTGTCCACCAGATCTCATTTGAGAATATAAGGAGGTACTTATCATGGCATACGTAATTACAGATGAATGTGTAAGCTGCGGAACATGTGCAGATGCTTGTCCAGCAGAAGCTATCAGCGAAGGTGATGGAAAATACGTGATCGATGCAGATGCTTGCTTAGAGTGCGGAACATGTGAATCCGAATGTCCAACAGGCGCTATCGTAGCTGAATAATTATGAGCATATGCTCTGACAGAAAACGAGTAGGAGATCTCATCTCCCACTCGTTTTTTCTTTCCATCATGCGACAAACGTCCTACCGTATCATTCTTCTCTGTGTCATCAAACTGTAGATTTCTTCTTTCTGCGAAAGCGAAAGAATTTTCTCTTTCCTATCTGTTCTTTTGTCGCTGCCGCCATTCCTATTCCTTTTTGGCGAGCGCGAATTGCCGCGTCAAGCTGGCGGTATCGCTCCTCTTCCCGCTCTTCTTTGATCTGAAGCAGGTATTTCATCTCTTTCTCAACGCTTTCGCTCACCATCTGTGCCAGCTCTTTGTTATTTTCCTGAAGTGCCTGTTCTAAAATCTGATCCATGATAGCCTGGAACTGGCTGATATGATCCGATGCTGCCGGCGCATTGGGAAACTGCATCACAACCGAAGTGCCATTTGAAGCTTTCTCCTCACACTCGTCACTGTCCTCACAGTTGCTGTGATTTTCTTCTGACTTGATACGATTTTCATTAGAATTGCCTGCCATGGTCTCCTCGGAGGCCCTCTGAATCAGTTTCTCTTCCAGATCAATAATGTGATCTGTATTTTTAATACCTTTTTTCATGATTTCTGGCAGAAGCACCTTAATCGCTTTCAGCTGAAAACCACGTTCTTTTAGTTCTTTAATACTCTGAAAAATCTGAATATTTTCTCCGGTGTAGTATCGATGCCCCAATTCATTTCTGGCAATCGGAAGCTCCAGCTCTTCCTCCCAGTATCGAAGTACATGTGCTTCCACTTCCACTTTCTTAGCTGCATCAGAAATCATATATCTGGTTTCCTCCATACTTTGCCTCCATCAGAAATATTCTTTTATACGCCTTGCCGCGTTACTTTAAGTATATCATATTCATTTTCAAATGCAACGGGTAGCTTTTGTAACAATCTGACGTCTTTTGTCGGAAATTTCCACTTTTATTATAAACGCCCCGTCTCGGTGGACGGCAGACGGGGCACTTGGTTTGCCTATTTCTGCATGTTCGCAAACTTCGTATAGTTCGGCAGCCAGACAAGATTTACTGTTCCGATCGGACCATTTCTCTGTTTTGCAATAATGACTTCTGCCACACCTTTCATGTCAGAATCCTTATTATAATAGTCATCTCGATAGAGGAACATCACCACATCGGCATCCTGCTCAATCGCTCCTGACTCACGCAAATCCGAGAGCATTGGTCTGTGCTCTGGTCTCTGTTCCACTGCACGGCTCAACTGAGAAAGCGCTACCACAGGGACATTTAATTCTCTGGCAAGCTCTTTCAGAGAACGTGAAATATCGGAGATCTCCTGCTGTCTGGAATCCGTCTTCTTGCTGCCTGTCATCAGCTGCAGGTAGTCGATCATCACGATTCCCAGGTTGTTCTCCAACTTATATCTTCTACATTTGCTCCTCAGCTCCGCAATCGAGATACCTGGAGTGTCATCGATGATCAGATTCGATTTGCCGATGGTTCCAGCACCTTCAATCAATTTTTCCCAGTCATCGTCCGACAGGTTTCCGGTACGTATCGACTGGGAATCCACTTTAGATTCCATCGCCAACAGACGGTTGACCAACTGTTCCTTGGACATTTCCAAGCTGAAAATGGCTACCGTATTCTTATTGTGAAATGCCATATACTGAGCGATATTCAAAACGAAAGCGGTCTTTCCCATAGAGGGACGGGCCGCAATCAAAATCAGATCAGATGGCTGAAAGCCAGAAGTTTTATAATCAAGATCGGTAAATCCTGTCGCTATTCCTGTCACAGTGCCTTTGCTGCGCGAGGCTGCCTCAATCCGGTCTAGCGCATTTAAGACGATTGTCTTGATGGGCACAAATTCTTCGCTCCCTGTCTGCCGGAGTACCTGGAAAATCTTCTTCTCCGTCGTCTCCATGATATCTTCCACTTTTTCTGTTCCAAGATAGCAGAGATTAGAGATCTCTTCGTTCACTTTAATCAATTTGCGCAGCGTAGATTTTTCTTTTACAATCTTTGCATAATACCGAACATTCGCTGAGGTGGGCACTGCCGTGATCAGATCTTTTACGAATTCCAAGCTGCTAATCTCCGGCGGTACACCTTTTTCTTTCAAGCGATCCTGAAGCGTGACCAAATCTACCGGTTTTCCCTCATTGTACAGCTCCACCATAGCTTCAAATACAATTCCATACTGTTGCTGATAAAAATCTTCTCTGCTGATGATTTCCGAAGCAGCCATAATCGCTTCTTTGTCCACAATCATTGATCCAATAACAGACTGTTCTGCCTCAATGCTATGGGGCATCACCCGTTTTATGAGTGCCTCATCCATCGCTTCCTCCTCCTGGACTTACGCCTCTTTTACCATCACCTTCAGCTCTGCTGTTACCTTTGGATGAAGTTTAATCGGGACCGCAGTCGTTCCAAGCGCTTTGATCGGGTTTGGAAGCTGCATCTTTTTCTTATCAATGTCATAGCCAAGCTGCGCTTTTGCCGCCTCTGCAATTTCCTTGGAGGAGATCGAGCCAAATACTTTTCCGCCCTCTCCCACTTTCACAGAGAGTACTACCTTTTTATCTTTCAGTTCCTCAGCAAATGCTTTCGCCTCATCGAGAAGCTCCTGTGCAATCTTCTCTTCATGTGCTTTTTGAAGTTTCAGATCATTGATGTTCTTCGGTGTCGCCTCCAGAGCCAGTTTTTTCGGAAACAAACTGTTTCTGGCATATCCATCGCTCACATTTACAATCTCTCCTTTTTTGCCGAGGGATTTTACATCTTCTGTCAAAATTACTTTCATCTCTAAATCGCTCCTTCTTTTATCATCTCTGAGATTACTCTCTTGATCTCTTCTTTTGCCTCTTCTGATGTCACGCCATCCAGCTGAGCTCCTGCAATGTTCATGTGACCACCTCCACCCAGCCGTTCCATGATAATCTGTACATTCACTTCATCAATCGCACGCGCACTGATGTAGATTCTGTTATTGTATTCTGTAATTACAAAGGAAGCCTTGATTCCAATAATGTTCAGCAGCTCATTTGCCGCCTGTGCGCCGACAATGGTCGGACTTTCCAGATTTTCACTCGGACAAATACTGATCGCATACGCATTTTCAAATACTTCTGCCATTCGCACTGCCTCAGCGCGTGCCTTGTAAGACTGCATATCATTACGAAACATCTTTCGCACACGGGTGACATCCGCGCCGCATCGCCTCAGGAATGCTGCCGCCTCAAATGTTCGAACTCCTGTCTTTGTGACAAAATTATTAGTATCGATGATCATACCGGCATAAATACAGTCTGCCTCAGTGGCTTTCAATTTTATTCCATCCGCAAAATACTGCAGAACCTCTGCAACCATCTCACACGCAGAAGATGCATACGGCTCAATATAAGACAGAACGGCATTCTGTATCACATCACTGCTCTGTCTATGATGGTCCAGCACGACGATCGTCTTTGTCTGGCGCAGAAGCTGTTCGCACTCTGTCATTTTCGGACGATTTGTATCTACCACCACTACCACCGAATTCTCAGACACCAATTCCATCGCTTCTTCATGGTTCACAAACATATCCTCATCATAATCCTTGTTGTTGATAAACATGTTAACCCATGGTCGGATCGATGCTGTGATATCTCCGAGCACAATGTGTGCTTTTTTATCCATCAATTTTGCTGCGCGGTAAATCCCGACCGAAGCTCCGAACGAGTCGATATCTGTATTTTTATGACCCATCACAACCACGTTCTCTTTGCTTCCGATAAACTCTCTGAGTGCCTGTGCTTTCACACGCGCCTTCACACGCGTACTTTTTTCTACCTGCTGTGATTTTCCTCCGTAATAGGAAATTTGATCATTTTCCTTGATCACTGCCTGGTCACCGCCGCGTCCAAGCGCCAGCTCAATCGCCACTCTCGCAAATTCATAATTTTGGAGATAGCTGTTGCCATTCAGACCAATTCCAATGCTCAGTGTCACCTTCATCTCATTTCCGATATTGACCGTCTTGACTTCCTCAAGAAGAGAAAAGCGATTCTGTTCCAGCTCATGCAGACGCTTCTGCTGAAAAATCACAAAATACTTATCTTTCTCCAGCTTCTTTACAATACCGTCCATATTTGTCATATATTTATTGATTTTTCGCTCAATCAATGCAGCCATCAGGGATCTTCGCCCCTCATCGATGCTCTCAAGTGCCTCATCATAATTGTCAATGTAGATCAAGCCCGCCACCAGTCTCTGTTCCTGGTTCTCTCTGATATAGCGGTGAATTTCTGTCTTATCAAACAGATAGACCGCAATCATAGCGTTCTTCCCACGCGGTATGTCAACGATCTGGATGTCTTCCATCATAGTCTCCATCGAAATCCACTGCATTCTCGCAGCGAAATCCGCTTCCCCTATCTGGATCTCCACCTCTTTCTCCTCATCTTTTTTCGGAAGTACATTCCGATTGATATGAGGAATCAGAGCCACGATGTTTCTGCGATAACTCGCATCTTTCCCGACAACCTTCCCAAACGCCTCATTCATCCAGAGCATATTTCCGTCTACATCCAGAATAGCATACGGAATCACAAACTCCTGAAGGATTGACTTCTGAACCTGCGCATACTGCGCCGCAAAGGAAGTCATCTCTTTTAAAATCCTAGGCTTATAATACCGATGAATTGCCCAAGCACCTAAGCCGCAAATCACGATAAATACAGAAACTATCATCCCTGCCGTTGTGTCAGTCATATAGACCAAGACATTCATAACCGCCAGCAGAATCATCATATACCATGCCCACTGCAGGTATCCCTTCAATGTTCCGCCATAGTTCACCTTCGGCCTTCCATTCTTTTTCATGTTTGTACCTCTTGTTGATTTTACATTTCCTTTACCTCAAAGCCCCTTTCCCATTACTTTATCATATTTTCTCCAATCTTTCCAGTCTTTTATACACTCCGCCTCACGCACTCCTTTATGAAAACCGCTATTTTTTCAGATATTTTTATCTATCCGATTATTTTATTTGAATTTTTTCTTTTGTCTCACTAAAAAAACCGATCCAGAATGACTCTGGATCGGTTCTTTATTCTGATTAATCCTGAACGTATGGCATTAAAGCGATATGTCTTGCTCTCTTGATTGCAACTGTCAGAGCTCTCTGATGTTTTGCACAGTTTCCTGTGATTCTTCTTGGAAGGATTTTTCCTCTCTCAGATACATATCTCTTTAATTTATTTACATCTTTGTAATCGATCTCGTTATTCTCTTTTCCACAGAATACACAAACTTTTTTTCTTCTGCGTCCGCCTCTTCTCTTCATTGGAGAATCTGCTTTTTCGTTTTTATTGTAAGCCATGTCAATAACCTCCTTTTACCAAACTCTAGTTAAATGGCAACTCTTCATCGATGCCATCCGGAATATTCATAAAGCCATCCCCGATAGACGCTGAGCTTGGTGTTGGTCTTGAAGCAGGCTGCTGATGCTGCACAGTTCCTTCATATCCTGAATTGGAGGCTGCTGCCGCTTTACTCTCCGCGAATTCCTGTTCTTCCACCACGATATCTGTTGTGTAGACCTTCTGTCCATCACGATTTGTGTAACTTCCAGTCTGGATTCTTCCCGTTATTGCGATTTTTGTTCCCTGGCGCAAATACTTTTCTGCGAACTCTGCGTTTCTTCCGAATGCAACACATCCAATGAAATCGGCTGTCGCTTCACCTTCCCTGCGGAATCTTCTGTCGACTGCCAATGTGTATCTGGCTACTGCCATGGAATTATCTCCCGCGGAATAACGGATATCAGGATCTCTTGTCAAGCGTCCCATTAAAATGACTTTGTTCATATAATCTCCTCTTTTCTATCTATGCATCCTGTCTAACGCATAAATATCTGATTACATTTTCCATAATGCGTACACGTCTCTCGATTTCCGCTGGGCATGTGGAATCAGCTTCGAACTGGATGAAGTAGTAATATCCTTCTCTCATTTTCTGAATTTCATAAGCGAGTTTTCTCTTACCCCAATCATCTACATTGGTTACAGTACCACCAAAACGAGTGATATATCCTTTTACTTTTTCGATGGTTGCTACTCTCTCTTCGTCTTCAATTTTTGCGTTAACAACTACGGCTAATTCATACTTATTCATGTTATTTGCACCTCCTCATGGACTTCTGGCTCCCCTTTGCGCTGAGGAACAAGGGTTAATAATAGTATATCACGGTTTTTTATGATATCATAAATTCCCTTGATTTTCAAGCTTTTTTTTGATTTCTTTCGTGTTTTTTTCCACCAATTTTCTTGGAATCATAATCTGATGTCCGCATCCCATACACTTTAACCGAAAGTCTGCTCCGACACGCAAAATCTCCCATTCACTGTTTCCACAAGGATGTTGTTTTTTCAGCCTCACAATATCTCCAACCTGGTATTCCATATCGTCTCTTTCCACCTTTATCTCACTTTTATCTGTCTTAAAATTTCGCCGATACTGCCCTGAATGACGAGATCTGCATTGCGGTCCTGAGAAGTCGCTGATTTGTTGATCAGCACAAGTCTTTTTCCCTGATAATAATGAATCAGTCCTGCTGCCGGATATACCACAAGTGATGTTCCCCCGATGATCAGCATATCCGCATGTCCGATCTCATAGATCGACTCTCCCATGATATCATCGTTGAGACATTCTTCATATAAGACAACATCTGGCTTTAAAACTCCTCCGCACTTTTCACATTTCGGAATCCCCACGCTCTCTTTCATATAGTGCGCATCATATTGTGCACCGCATTTCTGACAAAAATTTCTGTGAACACTTCCATGGAGTTCCAAAACTTTCTTGCTTCCTGCCATCTGATGGAGTCCATCGATGTTCTGTGTTACGACCGCTGACAGCTTTCCCGCCGCCTCCAGCTCGGCAAGCTTTTTGTGCGCATCGTTGGGCTTAGCGTCGAGACAGAGCATTTTATCGCGGTAGAAGCGGTAAAATTCTTCTGTATGGCGCACAAAAAACGTGTGACTCAGGATTGTCTCAGGCGGATAATCGTATTTCTGATGGTATAATCCGTCCACACTGCGGAAATCAGGGATTCCGCTCTCCGTAGAAACTCCCGCGCCTCCAAAAAATACAATTCTCTTGCTCTCATCCACCAATTTCTGAAGCTTTTCAATCTGATCCATAAAAATACCCCCTTTATAAAACGGACACCTCATCCGCCTCACTGTTCTCTACTTTCAATCGCCTTCAAAAAATGCTGCAAAACCCGGCTATTCGGTCATTTTGCAGCACTTTTTTCTGTCTCTTTCACGCGACAATTATCCTGCGTCTGCACAGGCGTCTTACTTCTCTGTTTCTGTACTTGTCGTCTTTACCTTGTCCGGATCCACAACCTGGTACGCTCTCACCAGTTTTCCCTGGACAACAAATCGTACATCGGAGCTCGCCGTACAGGTAGATAGCGTCACAATCTTATCGCTCGCTGTCACCTTCGTATCTGTCTTGATGATGGAATTCTCCTTCATCGTCTCCAAGTAGTCCTCAAAATCGCGGTCTGACTCGAACTGTCTTTGGTAAGTCTTGCTGATCGCTCCTACTTCCACGCATGAGAAAATCTCATATTTGTAATACAGATCTGGCGTGTAAATCCAGAAATATTTGCTTTCCTCATACGTCTCTTCTTTGTAAAAGAGATTTAATTTTCCAAACATAGATCCGTTCTTCATGTTATGTCCATAGATAACGCTGTTCGTCTCTGTGAAATTCGGCTTTGTATCACAATCCAGAAAAATAGATCCTGCAATGTTATCGGTCTTTTTGAATGTGTGACTCAGATAGTACGCATTGTCTTCTGTCTGTGTGATCGGATAATTGATGGAATCAATCGCCTCGACGTACAGCCATCCAATGATCTCCGGATTAATTTTCTGGAGTTCTTCAAAGTCCACACGTTTCTTGACCTTTGCGATCTTTCCGAGAATTTTAACATTTCCGTTTTCATCCTCTGTGATCACAGCTGTTTCCTTCTCTGTCTCGGTTGTTGGATCTGTCGTCTGCTCCGTCATCGGCTGCGTTGTGTTCTCACCGATCTGCGTTGTCTCCGGATCATGCATGACGGCTTGTGCCTCTTCCTCATCGCTGTCTATGATATCTCCGATAATCACGGTGCCAAACTCATCCGTGCTCGTCTCGTCCATATCAATCTCTTCTTCTGTATCTTTGACCGTCTGTTTCTCCGTATCTGCCGCCACACTGGTATTGTTCGCCACATCTACGTACTGTTCCAGATCTTTGTATTCATCGGTACCCTGCTTATACTCCAGATAGATCGTAATCAACTGATATCCTGAATAGCAAAAAACACAGAGTGCAGCAACTAAAACTACACTTCGAATAACGCTTCCAACAGTAACCTTCCCTTTTTTCTTATTTTTAGCCATTGACATCCTCCTCCGCATGTTCGCTTTTCTACTCACTGCTTCTATCGGCTTTTCTTCCCCTCGCCGTCTAAATTTTCACTGCAATGTCACTTTGCTCTCCCCTGTAAACTGCTGCGCATTGCAACTTATAATTCACAGTTGCCTACTGTTCTCGGGAATGGGAGAACATCTCTGATATTTCCCATACCTGTCAGGTACATCACGCAGCGCTCAAATCCAAGTCCAAATCCTGCATGTCTTGTAGAGCCGTATTTTCTCAGATCCAGATAGAATCCATAGTCTTCTTCCTTCATTCCCAGCTCCTGCATACGGTTTTTCAGTTTCTCATAGTCGTCCTCTCTCTGGCTTCCTCCAATAATCTCCCCGATGCCAGGTACAAGGCAGTCCATCGCTGCGACAGTCTTTCCATCCTCATTCAGTTTCATATAGAATGCTTTGATTTCCTTTGGATAATCTGTCACAAAGACAGGACGTTTGTACACTTCCTCTGTCAGATATCGCTCGTGCTCTGTCTGCAGATCGGTTCCCCAGCTTACCTTGTATTCAAATTTATCATTGTTCTTCTGAAGAATTTCTACTGCCTCTGTGTAAGTTACACGGGCAAATTCAGAGTTCACCACATGGTTCAGGCGCTCAAGCAGTCCTTTATCCACAAAAGAGTTAAAGAAATTCATCTCCTCCGGAGCGTTCTCCAGCACATAACGGATCACATACTTCAGCATATCCTCAGCCAGAATCATATCATCCTGCAAATCTGCAAACGCAATTTCAGGCTCGATCATCCAGAATTCTGCCGCATGGCGTGTAGTATTGGAATTCTCTGCGCGGAAGGTTGGTCCAAAGGTGTAAATGTTGCGGAATGCCTGAGCAAACGTCTCACCGTTTAACTGACCGCTCACCGTCAGGTTTGTCGATTTTCCAAAGAAATCTTTGCTGAAATCGATCTTGCCATCCTCGGTTCTTGGAAGATTGTTTAAATCCATCGTTGTGACCTGGAACATTTCCCCTGCACCTTCACAGTCGCTTCCTGTGATCAGTGGGGTGTGTACATACACAAAATCTCTTTCCTGGAAAAATTTGTGGATCGCATATGCGATCAGGGAACGGACACGGAACACTGCCTGGAACGTGTTCGTTCTTGGTCTTAAGTGAGAGATCGTTCTTAAATATTCCAGACTGTGACGTTTCTTTTGAAGCGGATAGTCCGGTGTGGAAGCTCCCTCCACTGTCACCTCAGTTGCCTGAATCTCAAACGGCTGTTTCGCCTGCGGAGTGGCAACCAATGTTCCCTTCACAATCACAGCTGCTCCGACATTCTGCTTGGAAATCTGTGCAAAGTTTTCCATCGTATCATGGTACACGATCTGGAGTGTCTCAAAATACGTTCCATCGTGCAGAACGAGAAAGCCGAAAGTCTTGGAATCACGGATACTTCTCACCCAGCCTCCCACTGTGATTTCGTGATCTATATACTTTTCTCTGTTGCGGTAAATCTCTCTGACTGTTATTAAATCCATTGTCTTCTAGCTCCTTTGCGTTTCAATTTTTCTTTTTTATACAGTATAGCCCATTCCATTCACTGACGCAAGCGCAAATCAGCGATTTATATAGGTCATAAATAGATTGCCATACATCGGGAATGTCGCATCACTGTCATCAGATCCCCAGTAAACAGTCTCTTGTGCGCCCTGATACAGAACCATAATGTTGTCAAACTGGTCATATCCAGTGATCAAAATCACCTGTCCATCGATCTGAGCCAGCACTGGCGAGCCTTTGTCTATAAAATACAGAATCATATCCCAGCTGCATCCACTTAAATCCAGCACCGTTTTTCCGAGCGCTTCCTCAAGCATTGTGTTGTCCATCACACATTGCTTCATCACATCTGGAATCTCGTCAAGGCTGATCGATGCCGCACTGTCTTTATTTCCGCGCTCCCAGATATATTGCTGGTGCGCATCGACTACCACGCCTTTGATCTCATCGGCTCTCTGGATCGCAAGGTTGGCTGACGTGTAAATACTGTCGAGCATTCCTCGTCCGTATACATAATATACTTCGTAATCTGGTGTCTGTGTGACAATTGTGACCTCTCGATTCTCTTCCAGGATCGCTTCTTTGCTGTGAACCACCTTCGGAGTTTTATTCTCCAAGGTCTCACTCGACATCAAAACAATCTCCGTCAACTTTCGCTTGCTTTTTTTCGTCGTGATTCCAAAGCCTTCTACTGTATCGGACATGTTGCTGACAATCTGATCATCCGCAATCTCCTGGAATGTGCCCTCTGTCTTCTGAACGCGTTTTAATGTCAGAAGTTTTTCGGAGATAATTCCCTCTGTGACATAGCACCCATTCGGCGTATATTCTTTCACATGATCACCTTGTACATTTTCGATGACGACAAGTTTCATCGGGAAAAGCTCGGCTCCTGCATGTTCCAGCTGAATCTCCGCTGCATCTGCAAGTCCATAGACAATATCTTCCTCCATAAATCCAATAATCTTGATGCATTCCGCCTCACCGGCCGAGATCGTGCGCACCTCTTTTGTCTCCAGGTCCATCACATTCAAGTTGACGGACTGATAAGGGTCATTCTCCGCAAGCCACGCAAAATGACGGTTCGTATCAGAGCTCGCATAACAATCCTGATTTAAATCTGTGATGACGATGGAGAGGCTTCTCGTGTCGAGTCCCACTTCGTACACTGTGCCATCCAGCATAAAGTAAAACTTTGTCTTATCCTGACTCACATAATTGAGCATCTCCACGTCGCGCTTCATCATCTCATAGGACTCCAGAGTGTCTACAAACACCAGCTGTTCAATCTGTAGGAGTGATGCATCGTAATAATACAATGCTACTCCTGACTTTCCTTCCTGAGTTCCACGATTCATGTATCCTGTCACAGAAAAATAGATATTTCCACTGTTGTCTACTTCAATCACTTTGATCGAATTTTGCCTGTAGCAATCTCTCTCATCTGAATTTTCACTCTGTCTGAAATCAAAAACCTGTGCGATCTTATTTTCATCGACATCATAGCTCCAGAGACTGTTGCCACGCACAAATGCCACAAACCGATTTTGGTCATCCGAGCGATACTCTACCTCTCGGTCTCCAATTCCCAGATTAATTCCATCCTTTGTCACCACGTTGTCTAGTTCCGGATCAAAAATCTGATTTGTTGTCCTCTCAAAATCAAGCAGATATGTCTGAAGACTGGTGTAACGCAGTCGATAAAACTCTTCTACCTGATAAAGTTCCGTCTGTCCCTGTTCATTCTGTGCCGACAACGTATACTCCAGCACAATCGATGCGGTCGTCCCATTGATCTCCTTGATACTTGGAACAGGATGCACCACAATCTGAGGATCTAATGCTCCCCAGGTCATAACATCGACATTGTTATGGATATTCATGCTCGCCAGTGTGCTGTTGTCGGAATCATAATCCGTCTCAATCATCGCTGCGATGGTATTCAAGTTTTCCTCTTCTCCGTCCATACAGCGCTGGTAAAAATCGAGCACATAATTCAGGTACTCTTCCGTATGTAATCCATCCTGGCGCACAATTCTGGTATAATAATAAAGATTTTGATTTCCAGTTGTCACCTGAATCTGCACAACATATTCCTGGTTCATCAAAAGCTGATTCTGCAGCTCCAAAGTCGCCTTCACATACTCGCCATCCGTCTGATAATTCGTCACCTTTGTTTTTTCAAGAATCGTTTTTCCATCCAAGGTGATAACCTGAAAATTCAGATCCTTGATATTGCGGCCGAAATTTTTAATCTGCACATTCAAAGTGCGGTCTGTGTTGAGAGGTGTGATCGTATCTCTCATCGCAGTAACCTGCATCGGCTTTGAATATCCGTGCAGACAATTAATCTGTGTGTCCTTATAGGTCAGGTATACCAGTGGAAATGTCGCTTCCTGCATTTCTCTCTCCCCAGATCCGCTGCCTCTTCCCATCCAGAAAAAAACACCGAAAACTGCTGCCGCAAAGATCACTGCAAGCATCACAATTCTTATCACGATACCCTTCCATTTTCCCACCCTCATACTTTGGTCTCCTTCTGCTCAAGAAGTGACGGCAACAGAGGACTTACCCCCAAAAATTCCATACACCGTTTCATATCTTTTTTCTCTGTCTTTTGCCCTGTCTTCACCGCACGGATCAAAATATTTTTCGGTGTGTGTTCCATATCAATGAACTCAAGCACCTGAACATGATACCCAGCTGTCTCCAGACAGTCAGCTCGCAGCGCATCTGTCATAAGAGCGGCTATGCGCTCCTTAATCAGCCCATATTTCAAAATTGGCTCCAGTGTCTGACATTGGATCTGCCCATTCAGCTCGTGCTGACAGCATGGAACCGAAAGGATCGCTTTTGCATTCCATGAAACTGCTTTTGCAAGCGCATAGTCTGTCGCTGTATCACAGGCATGAAGTGTGACGACCAGATCCACCTGGCTCACTCCTTCATAGGAAGCGATATCACCAACTAAAAATTTTAGTTTCTCATACCCATATTTTTCTGCCAGCCTGCTGCATGTCTCAATCACATCTTCTTTCAGATCCAGCCCGATAATCCGGACATCCCTGTTTTTCAGCTCGTGCAAATAATAGTAGATTGCAAACGTCAGATACGATTTCCCGCATCCGAAATCAATCACCGTCAGCTCCCCCTCCGGATTTAACTGTGGAAGGATATCCTCTATGAATTCCAAGAAACGGTTAATCTGCCGGAACTTGTCATATCGCGACTTTACAATCTTTCCTTCCATCGTCATGACCCCCAGATCCTCCAGGAACGGAACTCGGATTCCTTCTTCCAGAATATATCTCTTTGGTCGGTTATGGTTCAAGTCAGGCTTGTCCTTCTCCTCCTGCCGCTTTCCCTTGACTGTCACCTGCCCTTTTTTGCTCACCATGGCACTATAGCGCCACTGCGTGCTCTCCAGTTGCATCTGTTTGTAGTCTTGCTCCATCCACTGACAGATTTTTTCCTTCATCTCCTCCTTTTTATAATTCTCGTGGAACTCTTTCTTCCCATCCTGAAGAGAAACCTGAAAGAAAAGATGATCCTTTTTCATGATCGGACGAATCTTCCTGTTTCCCGGCACATCCGTATGTTTCTTTCCGCTCAGAACAATCTGCAAAAGATTTTCGTCCAGCTGTTCATCCAGCACCTTTCTTATTTTTTCCATCTTTGGTCGTCTCGTCTCCATTCTTTTATAAATTCACCAAAATTTTCAGTCCTCACAGCACCTTCTTTTGTCTCTCAGAGTCTGCTCACACCATTTTTCATCTACTGTAAGCTTTCTCATATTTCTATTTTATCTATTTTACTTTAAAATCACAACTGAAAATTTCCTTAATCTGTACACGGATGCTGCAAAAAGATGGATATCCCGATCATTTTGCAGCATCTTTTCCATCCTATCTGGGTAATCTTGTTTTTTCAGGCACCTCCGCGCGCCTCTCTCTCGGTCTTTCTACCATCTGCGGCATCCTCTCCTCCTGCATCGTCTGCGATGAATCTCCTGATACAGCATCGTCTCAACAAAATCTCCCAGCCAATTTTTCCGCGGCGGATATCTTTTTCGCGCTTCCTGATTCATCATCAGTGCCTCATCCTGATCTTCTGTCTCCTCAACCTGGTACTGATCTTTAACTTTGTCATAGATCGTACCTGCAATCCTCCGCATCATGACTTTGTCAGGGACCTCATCAAACATCATGCTCCCCTCGTATTCCATTTTGTCACATTCTTCTTCCACATGCTTTGCAATCTCTTTTGCAATATCTGGGTACATCTCTTTCATGCGCTCCATATCGCGCTCATTTTCCTGATCTTCCATATAGTAATCCGGCATTTGTCCATATGCCTGATAATAGGGCATCGGAATATCTCTCGCGGAATTTCGCCAAGGCTCTCTCATAAATGGATCTGCCCCGCGCGGATCCCAATAGATTCCACCCGACATTTTAGGCGAAACCCGAATGATTCTATCATAAGAATCCATACTTCTCCTCCAATTTTCACGGCATCCTCGAGTCTCAGATACACCTGAAACCTTGCTGTACTTTTTGAATGACTCCAAGTCTGCCTTCCCGTTTCTATACTATATGCAATTTTTTTCTTCAAGGACACCTGAAACCATACTCATTTCTTATGCACCATTTTCTCTTTGCTCTGGTCTTCTGAATAGAATACGCTGATTCTGTTGCAGGATGTTTAGTATGGCTCATTCATGACAGGAATTGCCACATAGATATGTGTCCTGTCGCGTTCTTCCTCGTAAGTGATCGCCACATTTACATTGATCGCATAGTCTCCCTGCATAATATAATCATTGATTCCCGATGTATAACCATAGACTGTATATAGCCTCTCTGTCCGATTTTCTGAGACAACATGCGCCCCAAAACTCTCCAGAATTCCGTCTGCAATCTCATCCTTCTCCTCATTAGTCAGTTTTCCCTCATAAAATCCTGTCGCCATCGTTGTATTCTGTCCATCCTCCACCTCGTCTTCAAGAAGATCCTGCAACTGTGTGCGGTAATACATTGCACTGTACAGATCGTCCTCAAAAGAAATACGCACGCACAGATATTGATCCTGGTCATTGAGTGTCAAAATTTTTAACTCTGTCTTTGCTCTCGCCCCCTCCTTCACAATCTGTGTCAAAATATGACCATCCTTTTTTTCTTCTTCTGCTTCCCCAGTCTGCTCCAATCCAAGCTTTTGTGCGATCTCACCCAAAAATATCTTTCTGTTTTCAGTATCTGGCAGATAAGTTTTCAGCTTTCCAAAATATTCCGTCTGACTGTTTTTATCCTCCGTCCCAATTCTCCCGAATACCTGCGTGATTTGCTCCTCTTTTTCCAGAAGACCCGTTTTTAAGATGTGCACTCCTGCTAGTATCCATATCATGAGAAAAATTACCAGCCATCTTTTTCGCATAAAAAATCCCTCCAATTGTTTTTTTGATTATTTCCAATTGAAGGGGTTTCTATTGCTCTATTTTCTATTTTTTCTGTGCAACATCGATACGAGTCAAAGCTCTTCTCAAAGCAATCTCTGCTCTGTGCAGATTGATATTTGGATCTTTTGTGGCAATACGGCGCTCAGCACGTATCTTTGCCTCCTCTGCGCGGTGTATATCGATCTCTTCCGGCCACTCTACCACTTCAGCCAGAACCGTGATCTTCTCAGGGAGGACTTCAAGGAATCCTGCATGGATCGCAGCTACCTTCACGCCTTCTTCCTCTGAGATCCGGATCTCTCCAGGCTCAATCATTGCAGTCAGAGGTACATGCTTTTTATAGATACCGATCTGTCCCTCGCTGGTAGTCAGCTCCACCATCCACGCTTTTCCCTCATAGAAGATACGGTCAGGAGAGATGATTTTTAAATCAAAATAATTCCTATCTGCCATCTCATCACCCCTTACTTCATGCGGGCAACCACATCATCGATCGTACCTGCATTCAGGAAGTAACTCTCTGGGATATCATCATGCTTTCCTTCCAGAATCTCTTTGAAGCCGCGGATCGTCTCAGAAAGCGGAACATAGCGTCCATCCATACCCGTAAACTGTGTCGCCACGAAGAATGGCTGAGACAAGAATCTCTGTATCTTTCTCGCACGGCTTACAATCAACTTCTCATCATCGGAAAGCTCATCCATTCCGAGGATTGCGATGATATCCTGCAGCTCTTTATAGCGCTGAAGAATCTCCTGCACGCCTCGTGCTACCTTATAATGCTCCTCGCCGACGATTCTAGGGTCCAGAATACGTGACGTAGAGTCAAGCGGGTCTACCGCCGGATAGATACCCAATTCCACGATAGATCGCGATAATACCGTGGTCGCATCGAGGTGGGCGAATGTTGTCGCCGGAGCAGGGTCTGTCAAGTCGTCGGCTGGCACATAGACTGCCTGTACCGATGTGATAGAACCATTCTTCGTCGATGTGATACGCTCCTGCAAAGCACCCATCTCCGTCTGCAGCGTCGGCTGATAACCTACCGCAGAAGGCATACGTCCCAGCAGAGCGGACACTTCAGATCCTGCCTGTGTGAAACGGAAGATATTGTCGATGAACAGAAGCACATCTTTTCCACCTTTGTCACGGAAATATTCTGCCATCGTAAGTCCCGTCAGACCAACTCTCATTCTCGCTCCCGGTGGTTCGTTCATCTGTCCGAACACCATCGTCGTCTTGTTGATAACGCCAGACTCCTGCATCTCATAGTACAGGTCATTTCCTTCACGCGTTCTCTCTCCTACACCGGTAAATACAGAATATCCGCCGTGCTCTGTGGCGATGTTTCGGATCAGCTCCTGAATCAGGACCGTCTTTCCAACACCGGCACCGCCGAACAATCCAATCTTTCCACCTTTCTGATATGGGCAGAGCAGATCAACCACTTTGATTCCCGTCTCCAGGATCTCTGTCGATGTGGACTGTTCCTCAAAGGTCGGCGCTTTTCTGTGGATCGGCATGTACGTTACTTCTTTTGGAGCCGGTTTATTGTCAATCGGATCTCCTGTTACATTAAAAATACGACCTAAGGTATTTTCACCTACCGGGACGGAAATCGGGCTTCCTGTCGCAACAGCTTCCATTCCACGCACAAGACCATCTGTCGGTCCCATAGCGATACATCTGACGATATCATCTCCCAGATGCTGCGCAACTTCTACTACCAGTTTGTTTCCCTCGGCTGTCTGAATATGAATTGCTTCATAAATCTGAGGGAGCGAACCTTCTGTAAATTTTATATCCAATACCGCACCGATAATCTGAGTGATTTTACCTTTGTTTTGTACTGACATAGTTCGATTCTCACTCCTTTTTCTTTTTTCTCTGGGTCATCTTTCCCACCCAACTTTTTGCAAAGCACTCAATCGACAGCCTGCGCTCCTGCAATAATCTCCGTGAGCTCCTGTGTGATGGAGCCTTGTCTTGCACGGTTATACTGCAAAGACAGTTTATCAATCATTTCTTCTGCATTGCTGGTCGCGGAATCCATCGCCTGCATTCTGGCGCCGTTTTCACTCGCAACCGCCTCAATCAGTGCACCATAAATAATACTGGTTACATATTTTGGAATGATAATCTCTAATGCCTCTTCTTCCTCCATCTCATAGTTCATCGGCGTCAATGCTTCCTCTCGTGAAACCTTCGACAGATCAATCTCGACCGGCAAAAGTTTCAGCAGCTTTGGAATATGGACAACGGTGTTTTTGAATGAGGTATAAGCAAGGTAAATCTCTCCAATCTTGCCATCTGTAAATTCTTCCAGTACTTTCGCGCTGATTTCTTTGGCATCCTGGTACAGAGGAGAGTTGATCACAGAGCTGTAATCCTCTTTGATCTCATATCCTTTTTTCTCCAGTGCCTCTCTTCCTTTTTTTCCTATCGCATAAATTTCCAGTTTGTTCTTTTCCAACTCTCCGGCAGTGATCAATTTTACCACATTTGAATTATATCCACCTGCAAGACCTCTGTTTGAGGTCACGACAATCACTGCTTTCTTTTCAGATGATCCTGATTTCAGATACGGGTGGTCAATATTGCCGGATTTTGCCAGCACGGAGGTAATCACCGCATACATCTCATCGAAATAAGGCTTTGCATTCTCCGCACGGGTTTTCGTCTTTTGCAGTTTCACGGTGGAAACCAGCTTCATCGCCTTTGTGATCTGCTGCGTACTGGAAATACTGCTTTTTCGTCTTTTTATGTCCCTCATCGAGGCCATAATATCACCCTTTCCAAACCGTTCTTTCCGGCTCTATCACTTAAAGATTCCCTTGAACTCCTCGATCGCCTTGATCAAGTTCTGTTCATTATCTTCTGAAATCTGTTTTTCTGATGCAATTCTCTCTGGAATCTCCGGATATTTTATCTTGATAAACTCAAACAGCTCACGCTCAAAACGCAGGATATCTGCCACTGGAATGTCAAGCAGATACTTCTTCGTCGCTGCATAGATGATGATAACCTGATATTCCACAGGCATCGGATCATACTGCGGCTGTTTTAAGACTTCCTTGATGCGCTCGCCCTGTGCCAGCTTCTCTTTCGTGTCATCGTCCAGCTCTGATCCGAACTGTGAGAATGCTGCAAGCTCACGGTACTGTGCCAGCTCCACACGGATCGGAGCTGCAATCTTCTTCATCGCCTTGATCTGTGCCGCACCACCTACACGCGATACGGAGAGACCTGCGTTGATAGCCGGTCTGAAGCCTGCATTGAACATCTCTGTCTCCAGGTAGATCTGTCCATCCGTGATGGAGATCACATTCGTAGGGATGTACGCCGAAACGTCACCTGCCTGCGTCTCAATGATCGGAAGCGCTGTCAGAGAGCCTCCTCCAAGTTCATCTGCCAATCGTGCTGCACGTTCCAGCAATCTTGAATGGAGATAGAAGACATCTCCCGGGTAAGCTTCTCGTCCAGGTGGACGCTTCAGAAGCAGGGAAAGTGTACGGTAAGCTGCTGCATGCTTTGACAGATCGTCATAGACAATCAGCACATCCTCACCTTTCTCCATCCACTCTTCTCCCATCGCGCATCCTGAGTACGGTGCAATATACTGCAATGGCGCCAGCTCACTCGCTGTCGATGCCACCACCGTAGTGTAATCCATCGCGCCATATTCCTCTAAAGTTTTCACAATCGTGGCAACCGTCGATGCCTTCTGACCGATCGCCACATAAATACATTTTACATTCTGACCTTTTTGATTGATGATCGTATCGATCGCAATCGCTGTTTTTCCTGTCTGTCTGTCTCCGATGATCAGCTCACGCTGTCCTCTTCCGATCGGCACCATGGAGTCAATCGCCTTGATACCTGTCTGAAGTGGCGTATCTACCGCTTTTCTGGAGATAACACCGGATGCCACACGCTCAATCTTGCGGTAATGTTCGGTGTGAATCGGACCTTTGCCGTCGATCGGCTGACCGAGTGCATTGACAACACGTCCCAGCATGCCATCGCCTACCGGAACCTCCACAACACGCCCCGTCGTCTTGACGGTATCCCCTTCACTGATGCTCTTGCTGTCGCCGAGCAGAACCGCACCCACATTGTCCTCTTCCAAGTTCAGCACCATTCCCTGAACATCGCCCGGAAACTGAAGCAATTCTCCCTGCATCGCGTTTTCCAGACCATGAATACGGGCAATTCCGTCTGCCACCTGAATCACAGTTCCCACATCAGAAACCGTCATCTGAGAGGAATATTGTTTGATTTGTTCTTTGATTACAGAACTGATTTCCTCTGGTCTTAAATTCATGAGGTTCTTCCACCTTCTTCCTACTATTCTGCTTCCTGGTCAAGAGAGACTTTCAAAAGCTGATCCTTCAAAAGCTGCAGCTTACTTTTGATGCTGCTGTCAACCACACGGTCTTTCAGGCGGATCACCATTCCGCCGATCAGAGATGGGTCCACAGAATAAGTGATTTCCAGCTCCCTGTATCCTGTTGTTTTCAACAGCTTCTCTTTGATTCTCTCTTTCCACTGTTCGTTCAGTTCCACAGCTGATGTCACCTGAACGTTTCCTATCTTCTTATATTCTTTGACCTTTGCGATAAATTCCGCAAAGATTGCGGGTAATTCTTTGGAACGGCCTTTTGTCACGATCACGACAAGAAATCCCGTCACCTCATCAGACACTCTTCCCTTGAAAATATTTTCGATGACACGAATCTTTTCTTCCTTTAAAATCTCAGGGTGCTCCAAAAACTGAATAAGTTCTGGATTCTCCTCGAGTGAAGTCTGAACAGTCAAAATTTCTTCGAGCAAAAGATCCTCTTTTTGCTCTTCCACGGCCAGTTCAAACAATGCCTCCGCATATGTCTTCGATACTAGCTTAGCCATGTCTGATCACCTATCTCTTTTAACGTATCTTCCACAAGCTGCTCTTCAATGTTCGCTGTCATGGAAGCTTTTACAACTTTTTCTGCCATAAGCGAAGCAATGGATATCATCTCTCTCTTCATATCATCGGCAGCTTTCTTCTTCTCCAGCTCGATCTGGGCGTTTGCTCTCGCGATCATCCGCGCTGCCTCTTCCTTAGCGTCCTCAAGAATCTTTGCTTCATTCTTTAAAGCTTTCTGCCTCGCCTCGGCGAGGATTACTTCTGCTTCTTTGTCAATATTCCTGATTCTTGCCTCGTAATCTGCTTTCAATTTCAGAGCTTCATCTCTGTTTTCTTCCGCTGTCTGGATATCATTTTTTACTCTGTCCTGGCGCTTTTTGAGCATGTCCCTCACAGGATTGAACAAAAGGTATGACAAAAACGTAAACATGACGAAGACAGAGATCGCCAAAATTGCTGCATCAAACAAGAGCTGCGCATCAAGATTAAATAATCGTTCCAAGGTTTCGCCTCCTTTCGTTTTTCTTACTTATAAAACTTCTGCCATTAAAGTTTTCCAATCAATGGATTTGCAAACAAAAGGATAAAGGCGATTGCCAGACCATAAAGACCTGTCGTCTCGGCTACTGCCTGTCCTAACAGCATCGTACTTGTGATATCTCCTTTTGCTCCCGGATTTCTTCCAACTGCTGCTGCACCATGACCTGCTGCAATTCCCTGTCCAATACCAGGTCCGATACCGGCGATCATTGCCAGACCTGCACCGATTGCTGAACACGCTAACACTAAACCTCGATCTGTAATACCATTCATATGTTTTTCCTCCTAAACTTCTATGATTTTTATTGTCTTTTTTTATTCTGGCATTTTTTCTGTTACAAATACCATCGTCAGCATACAGAATACATACGTCTGTATTGCTCCCGAAAAGATATCAAAATAGATATGCAAAATTCCTGGCCATCCAACTGCAAACGGAGCCAGCAAAGCATAGATCAGCGCCATCATAACGGTTCCCGACAAAACATTTCCGAACAGACGCAATGACAACGAAAACGGCACCGCGATCTCTCCTATCAGGTTGATCGGGAAGAGAAGTGGCAGTGGTTTAAATAATCCTGTAAATGCTCCCACTTTGTTGTACTTGATATTGTTATACTGGATGATCGCAAAAGTCATCAATCCAAGCGGCAATGTCACTCCGTAATCCGCAGTCGGCGGTCTCAGACCAAACAGACCAGAAATGTTGCTGATAAAGATAAACACAAAAATACTGCTGATATAATTCACGTATTTTTTTGCGTGACGCCCCATACTATTTTCAACCATATGGTCAAGCATCTCCACCATCATCTCAATCGCATTCTGAAATCCAGTCGGAAACTCCTGCGGATTCTTCATCTTTCGGTTCACTACAAGTGCCAATACCAGCAAAACCAGCATAACAATCAAAAGGCTGACATGCGTTGTCGTGATCCAAAATTCCTGACCAAACAGATTTAACTTGATCAGACCATGAATCATAAAATCGACATCCTTCGCGATCAGCATCTGTGAACAACTGACAGCTCCCATATTCTCACCTTCCTTTCTTTTTATTCTAGTCAAACGGATCATCATCATCCGATTCGCTGCTTATTTACATTTTCTGTTCTTCAGGCTGTGCAGCGGTACCTGCAGAAAGGCTCCTGCCTGGAGTGTCATCATTCCCAAAAACAATGCGATGATATTTCCCAGATTGAAATACCATGTCACCCCAATCACAACCACCGTTATGATCATACGCAGACCATACATCATTCTCGTATAGTTTGCAGCTCCTTTCTGATCCCGTTCCAGTGCATTCTGAACGGAGCATTCCATATGGATAATCTTGAACACGGAAAAAATAACCCCTATCCACAACCCCGTTGTATACCGCAGTTTATCTTCCGCCAGCCACATCAGACTCAACTGAAAAACGACTCCGCAAATCAAGATTCCCAAAATGATTTCTTTTAATACCGGACTCATTTTTTTCATTTTTCTTCCCAATGGTGCATACCTCCGATGTAAACGAAATCCTGCTTCTTGCACTGCAGCTTTTGTGATGACACGACTATCCCTGCTGTTTTACTTCTTCTTTTTCTTTTCATCATCTTGTACCATCTGATTTAAAAGAATCCAGGCATTTCTCGCTCCCGCTAAAATTCCCAGGATCACCAGTACCACTGTCGTATGCCATCCAAATTTCTGGTCCAGCCAATATCCCAGCGCAACACACAAGATAACTGGCGCCAGCACGCTGATTCCAATCTGTGTGATCATAGCCAATGATCGAAAAACTTCTCTGTTATTCTTCAAAAATTTGCCTCCTCTCATCTGTGTCATCCTTTTTTATCTTAAAACATTTTGTATCTATTGTCTAGCAATTTTTGTTATTTTTTACAATTTTCCATTTAATAATCGTCTATTCTTTAACAATTATGAACTATATTTTTCCATTTTTACCTTCAAAAAACAAATTTGCCAAAAAAGGTTTCTATTTTTTGTATACTATTAATTTAAAAGTCGTTTCTCCTCTCCGACATTTCCCGATTGATCTCCATAATCAGCAAAAGTGCCACCGGTCCCTCGATCACGCCAAGTGCTCCAAACACATAAAGCCCTACATAGACAGCGATCAAAACTACAATAGGATAAATGCCAAGCTTCTTCCCGACCAGTTTCGGCTCCAGAAATTCTCTCGTCATATTTGCCGCAAAAAAAATGAGCAGATATGCTGAAGAATGAAAAAACTTTTTTGAAAAAAGGCTGATAATCGCCCAAGGCATCAGGATAATCCCTGTCCCGATAAAAGGCAATGCGTCCAGAATCCCAATCACCGTGCCGATCAAAAGTGCATATGGATTCTTTAAAATTGTCAGTCCGATCACACAGATGGTGATTACAATCGCCATGATTATCATCTGCGCCTTCACATAGGCGCCTGCCATCTCCCACATTCTGTGCTCAATACGAATTGCCCTGCGGTATAAGGGCTGATTCTCTATCTTCTTTTTGATCTGTGGATAATCTTTGATCAAAAGAATGGCCGAGATAAAGACCAGAAAGAATCCCCCTGCTCCCTTTGCAAGCTGCACCATATATCCGACGGAGTTTCCAACCACTGTCGGAATCACATCTGTCTGGATCTGCTCCTGAATTTTTCCGATGTTTGTGTATACAAAACTTTTTACATCTGAGACATGAAGCCCAAGCGAATGTTCCAACCCCTCACAGCAATCGTCCACAAAATATTGGAATCCCTGATAGTAAACCCCAAAATTTTTTACAAAAGCGCGCAGCTGTTCCATAAATTTGGTGACCAGAAAATAGACAATCAAAATCAGTAACCCTGAAAAAATGACAAGTAAAAAAGAAAAAACCCATTCCTGTCTGATTTTCAAAACTCGGCTCCACTTCTCTGTGATCGGTCGTGTCATTTTTACTAAGATTGCTGCAATCAAAAAAGGAATCACCAGCGGCAGCAAATACTTCATTCCCGCATAGACTGCCACTGTAATCCCTATGATTCTCACGATTCTATTTTTATCCAACCCATTGTGCAATTCCGGCATACGATCTATGATCCCCTTCCTAGTGTTTCTCATAGTATGCGCATTTTTTCCGGGAACATACTGCTGCCTTGGCTCAAAGATCGGATCACGATTTTATGCAAACCAAGAAAAACATTGCCCTGTCGGCTGACAGAAAAATTCCATTTTTTTCTTTGTCTTTGGATGAAAAAAAGTAAGTTTGACTGCACACAGTCCGATCGCTTCTTTTCCAGCTGCTCTCTCACCTGCCGGAGCATATTTTCTGTCACCGTAAAGCGGATGTCCCGCATTCGCCATCTGCACGCGAATCTGGTGGTGACGCCCTGTCACCAGATCGATTTCCACCAGGCTGTATAGCTCCTGTTCTTTCAAAACACGGTACGACAGCTCCGCACGTTTGGTGCCCTCTGCATCTTTCGTCATCACGAAAGACATATTTGTCTTTCCGTCTTTTCTGAGATAGTCCACGAGTGTTCCAGATTTTTGTTCCATCTTTCCGCAGACCACAGCCTGATATTTTTTGCAAAAGCCATTCTTTGAGAGCTGTCCGCTTAAATTTGCCGCAGCACTTCTTGTCTTTGCAAACACCATCACACCCTCAACCGGCTGATCCAGCCGGTGAACAATTCCAAGATATGGTTCTCCTTTTCCCGGGTTTTTTTCATATAAATACGATTTCAACACACTGACGCAGTCCTTCTCGCCGATTCTCCTGCTTTGCACCGGAAATCCAGCTGATTTTTCACATACGAGAAGCTCTGCATCTTCATAGATCATCTCTACTCCCATACTCACACCTTAAAGCGATAGCCCGTTTGGACCACCCCGGAATCCCTCTTTTTACCACGTTTTTCCTTGGAAAAGCCCTTTATTTATGGGAAGAATTCCGCTTTTTTCCTTTTTTATTTTTTTAATCGAATCTTTAACCTTTTTTGTTTTGGTAGGTTCTTTGGTAGTTTTTGCAGTAGTTTTTAAAAACTACCAGAATTTTCATCAAATTTCAAGTTTTTCAGAAAGTGCTCCGCAAGCGTCTGTATTATTACTCTTTTTCAAGTACA
>JALEVQ010000049.1 GCA_022788205.1 Robinsoniella sp.
TAATTCCCGGGTATCCGGTCTCCTTGTACAATTCTTTCTTCATAAAGCTACTTTTCCTCCATCCTGACGCGTTCGCGACATATTTTTCGATTTTGGTAGTTTTTTTGGTAGTTTTTAAAGAAAAAAGCCACTCCTTAAAGGTTAAAGAATGGCTTAAATACAAGGAAAATGGCTTTTTGATTTACAAATTACACTTTAAAGCGATAGCCCACGCCCCATATCGTCTCGATATACTGAGGCTTTGCTGTATTAAATTCAATCTTTTCCCTGATTTTCTTGATATGAACTGTGACCGTCGCGATATCTCCCACAGATTCCATGTCCCAGATTTTGTTAAACAGTTCTTCTTTTGTGAACACATGATTCGGATTCTGCGCCAGGAAAGTAAGAAGGTCAAATTCCTTTGTCGTGAATGTCTTTTCTTCCCCATTCACCCAGACTCTTCTCGCTGTCTTGTCAATCTTGATCCCCCTGATCTCCACGATCTCATTCTCCTGTATATTCGAGCTTACAAGGCGCTCATATCTCGCCAGATGCGCTTTCACCCTGGCAACCAACTCACTTGGACTGAACGGCTTTGTCATGTAGTCGTCCGCGCCCAGACCCAGCCCTCTGATCTTATCGATATCATCTTTTTTTGCCGATACCATGATGATCGGCGCATTTTTCTTATCTCTTACTTTTCTGCAGATCTCAAATCCATCTATTTCCGGAAGCATCAGATCCAGAATATACAAATCAAAATCTTCCTCAAGTGCCCGCTTCAGCCCGATGTCTCCTCTATTTTCCGTCTCTACCTCAAATCCACTCAGCTCCAGATAATCTCTCTCCAGATCTGCAATACTCTCTTCATCTTCAATAATAAGAATTCTACTCATCTGCTCTTACCTCCTGGTATTTTCTGATGACAAAGAACATAATGGTTCCTGTCCCCAGCTTACTGTTTGCCCAAATTTTTCCTCCATGGTCTTCAATAATCTTTCGCACAATCGACAGTCCGATTCCGCTTCCGCCGCGCGCTGAATTTCTCGACGCATCTGCGCGATAAAAGCGGTCGAAAATAAGTGGAAGATCCTTCACCGCAATGCCCGGTCCGTTGTCTTCGATCTCAACCTGAATAAAATCTCCGACATCCTTTATGCGGATATTGATATATCCCTTTGGCTTGTCCATATACTTGACGGAATTTCCGATGATATTGTTGATCACGCGCTTTAACTGTTCCGCATCGGCGATGATCATCACATCTTCGTCCACATAATTGAAATAGGCCAGATCAATATTTTTGTTGGCGAGATCCAATGCGATTTCTTCTTTGCAGTCACTGAAATAATTTGCCACGTTAATCTTGTTGAAAGTATATGGAATGCGGTCCGTATCGATCTTAGAATAGAATGTCAACTCATTGATCAGACGGTCCATCTCATTTGCCTTATTATAGATTGTTTTTATGTAGCGTTCCATCTTCTCAGGTGTGTTCGCCACGCCATCCATGATTCCCTCGACGTATCCCTTCACCGCTGTGATCGGAGTTTTCAGGTCGTGGGAAATATTGCTGATCAGCTCTTTGCTCTCTCTGTCATATGCCACATTTTCCTCTGCTGTCTCCTTGAGACGCTTTCTCATATCCTCAAAGTCTCTGCATAGCTCACTGATCTCATCGTCGCCTTCTGCATCCAGTGTAAAGTCCAGATTGCCCTCCTTGATCTTCTGTGTCGCCTCGCGCAGATGATTGAGCGGGGTGCTGATTCCCCGGTAAATCCACATCGTCAAGAGCGCCGCTGTAAAAATCAGGATTGCGATGATCGCGATCACCAGATCGATCATCATGCGTTTAATCTGCGGTATAATCTCTGTGGCTGACGTTATGATGAAAATACTGCCTTTTGTGTTATCACTAAAGATCACATCTGTCTGCTTTACAAACGCATTGACTTCATTTCCAATGTACACGCCTGTGTCAGACTCTCCCATGTATTCTCCGTAATCCGGCAGATTTTCAAAAAGCTTCGTGATCTCACCGTTATCTTCCGGATAAAAAAGTTCTGCTCCTTTTCTGACAATGACATAAGAATTTTTGTCTTCCAGTTTCTTTCCCCATTGCTCTAAAAAATCCTGATTCAAAAACTGATCCGCATTTTCTTTGACCTGTTTCTGAATCTCCTCATAATCGTTCAAGGTAGATTTGCTGATCATCTGAAGAGAATTCGACAAAGTTTCATATGTCACATTTGGAACATTATACGTTCTCTCGATCGCTGCCATCTGATACTGGGTAAGTGCAAACAATGCTATCCCCGTCAACATAACCGGCACCAGGATAATCACGAAAAATGCTATAATCAATCGATTTTTCAGCTTCATAGATCTCTCTCCTTATTTTTTCGTCTGTACCTCATTTCACCAAAATAAGAGAGGTAAAACTTGCGAATCACAAATTGACGGTATATTTGCAGACACTTCTCGAAAACCGGGTTTGGACAGAGAAGTGCCTGCAAATATGCCGAATTTGGTGAATTTCTCGCAGCCGCCTCTTATTACTTATAAACCTAGATTATTCACGGCACAGCCGTGAAAGTGGCTGAAATCCGCATAGCTACTGTATTTTAACTGAATATTGCTTTTCACCTATCAAGTGAATGAAAAAAGAGCATCCATTTGTGGTAAAATTAAGGTGCCTAATCTA
>JALEVQ010000023.1 GCA_022788205.1 Robinsoniella sp.
ATAGAACACAGAGAAAGAAGTTCGGGAAGGCAGGAAATCATCTAGTGGAAAAAATACTGAATTATATGGTGGAAGAGGGAGAAACTGCGTGGATGGGTGCCACTTTGGAGGCGAATGGTGTAAACTTTACTCTGGAAGTCAAAGAAGGGCAGAAGGCAGCACTTTTG
Source organism: Robinsoniella sp. (assembly GCA_022788205.1). Classification (GTDB taxonomy): domain Bacteria; phylum Bacillota; class Clostridia; order Lachnospirales; family Lachnospiraceae; genus JAGZHZ01. The sequence goes on from JALEVQ010000023.1 coordinate 168, forward strand.
CTCTATCAGAAGGGAAAAGCAGAGCCGGAGGCAGAGATTCCGCAGGAACAGGCAAAGCGAGTTGGAAATTTGATTTCGTGGAAATTGAAGAAATTTCCATACAAAAAAATGGAATATAACTACAGCATTGACGGAAAAGTACAGCAAGATCCGTATGCAAAGGTGATCCGCGGCAGAAAAAAATATGGTGTGGTCACGAAGGAACATGAGGTGCGATGTGGTTTTTTGTGGAAAGAGTACGACTGGGAGGGGGATCAGCCTCTGAAGATTCCGTATGAGGATGTGATCGCTTATCAATTTCATGTGAGAGGCTTCACGAGAGATCCATTCTCGGGTGTCGCAAAAAAAGTGCGCGGGACATTTCTGGGGATTCAGGAGAAAATCCCATATCTCAAAGAGCTTGGCATAAATCAGGTGAAAATTATGCCGCTCTACGATTTTGAAGAGATGCAGAAGACAGAAGAGATCGAGAAACGCATATCCCATTATGAGACAAAACAGGAGGAGAGAGAGGAAAAGAGAAAACTGAACTTCTGGGGCTACTGTAAGGGAAATTATTTTGCACCAAAGGAGAGTTATGCCGCTTCGGATGACCCGGTGACAGAGTGGAAAGACACGGTAAAATTGCTCCACAAAAATGGTATCGAGGTGATCTTGGAGTTTTATTTCCCCAAAGGAACGCATATCAGCATGATTTTGGAATGTCTGAAGTTCTGGATCACACAGTATCATGTGGATGGATTCCATTTGCTGGGGGATCAGGGAACTTTTAATATGATTGCGAGAGAGCCTGTCCTTGCGCACACAAAGCTGTACGGATGTTATTTCCCGGCAGATGAATTGTACGCGAAGGAAGAATGCCCGTCTTACAGAAACCTGGCAGAGTGCAATGATGGACCGATGATCGATCTGCGAAGAATGTTAAAAGGGAACGACGGGGTGATGGAATCGTTTTTGTACCGCATGAAGCGAAATCCTGAAAAAGAGGCAGTGATTCAGTATCTCACAAATCATGATGGCTTCACGCTGGCGGATCTTGTCAGCTATGAGGAAAAACATAACGAGGAGAACGGAGAGAACAACCTTGACGGTTCTGGGCAAAATTACAGCTGGAATTGTGGCGCAGAGGGAAAATCAAGGAAGAAGGCGATTCTGGATTTGCGCATAAGACAGATGAAAAATGCGTTTGCGATGCTTCTCTTAGGGGCAGCAACGCCGATGATTCTGGCAGGCGATGAATTTGGAAATTCTCAGAATGGAAATAATAATCCTTACTGTCTTGACTCGCCGGTTTCCTGGGTCAACTGGAAAGAGCTGAGAAAAAATCAAGAGCTGTTTTCTTGTGTAAAAAGCTTGATTTCTCTGCGAAAAGAGCATAAAATTTTACATATGCCACGACAGCTGCAGGGGACAGATACCATGTCCTGCGGTTATCCTGACTTCTCCATCCACAGTGACAGCGCTTGGTTCTGTGATTTGGGTTACAGCAGAAAGCAGATTGGCTTCATGTACTGCGGAGCGTATGCCAATGAAAAAGAAAACATTTACATCGCTTATAATTTCAACTGGTGTGAACAGAAATTTGCGCTTCCTTCGTTAAAGGAGCACTTTGAATGGTGTGCAGTCTTCAGCACAGAAGAGAAGGCGGAAAAACAGACTCAGTGGAAGTTGAAAGGAGAGAAGACATTTCTTGTGCCGGGAAGAACGATCGTTGTTTTAATCGGCAAAGAGCAGTCATGAGATTATGAATATTTTAGGACATTTTCGCACTATCACAACACATAAATTGCTGGTCATGAAATATTGTTTCCGTGTAGGACTTTATAAGCAGGGACTGATGCACGATCTGTCAAAATACATGCCTTCAGAATTTTGGATTGGATGCAAGTATTATCAAGGCAACCGCAGTCCAAACAATGCAGAGCGCGAGAAAAAAGGATATTCTGCGGCATGGATGCATCACAAGGGCAGAAACCGGCACCATTTTGAATATTGGAATGATTACACACTGGAAAAAGGAAAAATTACAGCTCCGGTGCAGATGCCGAGAAAATACGTCGCGGAGATGCTGATGGACCGCATCGCCGCCTCGAAGACGTATGAGAAAGAAAAATATACCAATCACAGCCCGCTTCAGTATTTCCAAAAAGGAAAGGCGAGATACCAGATGCATCCCAAGACGATGAGAGAACTGGAAGGACTGCTCAGAATTCTGGACCAAAAAGGAGAGCGGGTATTGATGCGCTACGTCAAAAATGTATACCTTAAAGGTAAGAGATAGCCGAGACAAAACAGCAGAAAGTATTTCATCCATAAAAATAGAGGTATGCCGCAAAAAATGAGAGACGTGAAATTTGAAATCAGATTTCTCATTTTTTGCGGCACACCTTTCGTTTTAGAGTCCGCTTAATCCGGATACACAAGACGTTCTTCAGAGATAGAATACAGGACTTCGCGCAGGTACTTGTCTGCGAGATAATTTGCCATCGGGAGATTCATATCGCGGAAATTTCCGCAGTCTCTGGCACAGGCACCCGGAACGTCGCCCTGGTAATCACGGATAAATTCAAACATGGAAGTGAGGAGGGGAACCATCTCCGCAGAAGAGTAATCGCCTGCCATCAGCAGGTAGAAGCCGGTTCTGCACCCCATCGGTCCAAAATAGATGATCTTGCTGCCGTATTCCTTGTGGTTGCGCAGATAAGTGGCGGCAAGATGTTCGATGGTATGGATCTCCGCTGTGTTCATGACAGGTTCAAAGTTGGGTCTTGTCATGCGAATATCGAAAGTAGTGATGATCTGATCTCCAACCGGATCTTTTCTGGATACATAGAATCCAGGGAGCAGTGTCAGATGATTGATTGTAAAACTTGTGATTTTTTCCATAATAAAGAAAGACTCCTTTTCCTGCGGTCGTTTGGCGCCTTCTGATTTTGCGCCCCTGAATGACCGCTTTTCTTTTTATTTTAACAGAGTATTGTTCTAGATACAACCTTGACTTTGGAAGGGGTGAGTGATAAACTTTACCCATAGTAAACTTGGAGGAAAAAAGGATGATTAACGATAAAAAAGTTTTATTTAGTGGGATGCAGGCTACCGGAAATCTGACACTTGGCAATTATCTGGGAGCTTTAAAAAATTGGGTGGCTTTGAGTGATGAGTATGAATGTTTTTACAGCGTTGTAGATTTACATTCGATCACGGTTCGCCAGGATCCAGCTGTTCTCAGAAAGAGAGCGAGAGCACTTTTGACCTTGTACATTGCGGCAGGATTAGACCCGGAGAAAAACTGTATTTATTATCAGTCTCATGTCTCAGGTCACGCTGAATTGAGCTGGATTTTAAGCTGTTTTACCTATATGGGAGAGCTCAATAGAATGACACAGTTCAAAGATAAAGCTGCAAAACATGCAGACAATATCAATGCAGGACTCTTTACATATCCAGTGCTGATGGCGGCAGATATTTTGCTGTTCCAAAGCGATGTTGTACCAGTCGGGATTGATCAGATGCAGCACTTAGAACTGACAAGAGATGTGGCGCAGCGTTTCAATGCGATCTATGGCGATGTCTTTACGATACCAGAGGCATATATCGGAAAGACAGGTGCGAAGATCATGAGCTTGCAGGACCCTGCAAAGAAAATGTCAAAATCGGATGAAAATCCAAACGGCAGCATCTATCTGATGGATGATCCGGACACGATTATGCGAAAATGTAAACGTGCGGTGACGGATTCTATGGCACAGATTGTCTACAGTGATGAGCAGCCTGGAGTGAAGAATCTGCTGAACATCTATTGTGCATGTAGCGGAAAGACACCGGATGAGGCGGTCAAGGAATTTGACGGTAAGGGATACGGTGAGTTTAAGATGGCAGTCGGTGAAGAAGTTGTCAGTGTATTAAAGCCGATTCAGGATCGCGTAAAAGAATTGGAAAAAGACAAGGTATACATCGACAATGTGATTAAGAATAACGCAGAGAAGGCAAGCTACTATGCGAACAAGACTCTGCGCAAAGTACAGAAAAAAGTGGGATTCCCAGAAAGAATCCGTTAACAGACGGATCAGCACTCGATCTTCTGCGCAGGAAAAATGTTACGTTTTGTTAAGATAAGAAATATTCTCCCGAACAGATTTTAAAAAAAAATGAACGATTTTGTGCATATTCATTACGTTTATGATAAAAGAGATTGAACGCAATGAAAAAATATGCTACAATACAAAAAGTGTAGCCCCTTACTGGAAGGGTTATAAGGAAAATGTGAGGGATGGATATGATATGAAAAGTAAAAGACTGGAATATGTCGATGTCGCAAAAGGAATCGGAATCATCTGTACCGTGATAGGACATGCTTTCACTGGCACGATGACAGCAAAAGTAATCTACACGTTTCATATGCCGATGTTTTTTTTCGTCAGCGGATATCTGTATCATGAAAAGAGTACGAAGGAATTATTTGTGAAGAGTTTTAAGAGACTGCTGGTTCCTTATATTACAACGTGTCTTTGCTTTTTGGGATATTATATAATCGATAAAATTGTGACAGATAATATCAGTTTAATTGAAGTGGGGCTTAGGCTGCATGGTCTGGCGGCGCTATACGGGATCGGAAGCAATAGTAAAATGACGATCAGTTTTTTGCCGGATATCCGAATCGTGGGAGTCCTATGGTTTCTGCTCGCAATGTTTGTGGCGCAGATGGTTTTTAACTGGCTGGTAAAGAAGAGATTCTGCCCACTGTTTCTTTCGGTCGGGATTTTGGCAGGGCTTAGTTATGTGACGGCACAGTGGTTCTTTTTACCGTGGAGTATTCAGCCGGCATTGGGTGCCCTGATCTTCATGTATGCGGGCTATATTGTACAGCAAAAAGACTGGATGTATGTGGTGCCGCGCAAGCATAAACTTCTTATGATTCCCATGGCGGCAATCTGGCTGGTCAGCATGCGTTACGGGACTTGCAATATGGTCAGCAATCAGTATAAGACATCTCTGACCTTTTTTGGTTATTCCATCCCGGCTTTGAGCGGGGCGATCGTGATTATAGCGGGAATTTGCGGTTCGATGTTTGTCTTGTGGCTTTCTACTCTGATTGCCAAGTATATCAAGCCGATGTCTGCTCTTTTGGGATACACAGGAAGAGAATCTCTGGTCATTTTATGTCTCCACAAATTGGAGCTGAATTATGTCCCGACTTCAAACTGGGCAAGTCATTTTTTTGAGTCGGATACGATACAGTTTGCTGTTCTGCTGATTGTAATGAAGATGGCAGTGATCTATTTGGGACTGTTTTTGGTCCGCAGAATCCCGGTTTTCAGTCTTGCATTCTATGGGACGGTAAAGACGCCGAGACAGATTAGAAGGAAGAAACGAATCAAGCGAAAATTGAGAAAGATTGACAGGCAAAAAAATTTCGACAACAGCGAGAAAGAGTTTTTTGAGCTGAGTGACAGAATCAAGGATAAAAGAGAAGAAGTGACAGGTGGACAATAAAAATGAACATTTTATTTTTTTTAAAGCCTAAGAGTGAGGTCGCATATTTATATGAGGATTACTCTCTGAGTCAGACACTGGAAAAGATGGAGTATCACAAGTACAGCGCGATACCGATCATAGACAGGGAAGGACACTACGTTGGAACCCTGACAGAAGGGGATCTGCTGCGCTATATCAAGGATGAGGCACAGCTGGATTTGAAGGCAGCGCAGAATACGCCTCTCGAGGCTGTGAAAAGGCGCTGGTACAATGATCCTGTCAACATTAACTGCAACATGGAAGATCTTTTGATGACTTCCATGAATCAGAATTTTGTGCCGGTGATCGACGATGACCGCAGATTTATCGGGATTATCACGCGCAAAGATATCATCCAATATTTTTATGAAAACTATAGGGAATGTCTGGAGGATGCTGAAAAATAGCATCCTTTTGCACGCCAAAAATCTGGCGTGATTGTCTCACTTTAGAGTGTTAGAGACATAAATTAATGATTGACAAAGGGATTAATCGTTGATAGAATAGAGAACAAAAGTTATGAAATATTCAGTAGAGAAGGAGGGCGGCCATGAAAAAGAGAGTGTTATCCATGTTGGTTGACAATACCTCAGGTGTTTTGAGCCGCGTTGCTGGTCTATTCAGCAGAAGAGGATACAATATTGATAGCTTGACAGTAGGGGAGACAGCAGATCCACGCTATTCCAGAATGACGGTCGTGGTGAGCGGCGATGAGCAGATCCTGGATCAGATTACAAAGCAGGTGGCAAAGCTGATTGATGTGGTCGATATCAAGACGCTGGAGGAAAACAACAGTGTCAATCGTGAACTGATTTTGGTGAAAGTTCGTGCGGACGGCGAAAACCGTGCGGGAGTGATCGCAATCGCGGACATTTTCAGAGCAAAGATTATCGATGTGAGCATCGACTCTCTGGTGATTGAACTGACGGGAGATCAGTCAAAGCTGGAGGCGTTTATCAATCTGTTGAACGGATATGAGATTCTGGAACTGGCACGCACTGGTATCACAGGGTTGTCGCGCGGATCAGCAGATGTACGTTATCTGTAACTTGGTGAGCTAGAGGCTATTAAAAAAGATAACCTTTAACAAATATATTATAATTATACAACATCATACAATTTGGAGGAAGAAAGAAATGGCAGCAAAAATTTACTATCAGGAAGATTGTAATCTTTCATTGCTGGAGGGAAAAACGATTGCAATTATCGGATACGGCAGTCAGGGACATGCACATGCACTGAATGCAAAAGAGTCCGGATGCAACGTTATCATCGGTCTTTATGAGGGCAGCAAATCTTGGGCAAAAGCAGAGGCACAGGGATTTGAAGTATACACTGCAGCAGAAGCTGCAAAGAGAGCAGATATCATTATGATTCTGATCAACGACGAATTACAGGCAGATATGTACAAAAAAGACATCGAGCCAAACCTGGAAGAGGGCAATATGCTGATGTTTGCACATGGTTTCAACATCCACTTTGGATGTATCACACCTCCAAAATATGTTGACGTAACAATGATCGCACCAAAAGGACCTGGACACACAGTAAGAAGTGAGTATCAGGCTGGAAAAGGTGTTCCTTGTCTGGTAGCAGTACAGCAGGATGCAACAGGAAAAGCTCTGGATATGGCTCTGGCATACGCTCTGGCAATCGGTGGAGCAAGAGCTGGTGTTCTGGAGACAACATTCCGCACTGAGACAGAGACAGACCTGTTCGGAGAGCAGGCAGTTCTGTGTGGTGGTGTCTGCGCACTGATGCAGGCAGGTTTTGAGACTCTGTGCGAGGCAGGATACGATCCAAGAAATGCTTACTTCGAGTGTATCCACGAGATGAAGCTGATCGTAGATCTGATCTATCAGTCAGGTTTCGAGGGAATGAGATATTCCATCTCCAACACAGCTGAATATGGCGATTACATCACAGGACCAAAGATTATCACAGAAGAGACAAAGAAGACTATGAAGAAAATTCTGTCCGATATTCAGGATGGTAGCTTCGCAAAAGAGTTCCTTCTGGATATGTCCCCAGCAGGACGTCAGGTTCACTTCAAAGCTATGCGCAAACGTGCTGCTGAGCATCCGTCAGAGCTTGTCGGAAAAGAAGTTCGTAAACTGTACAGCTGGAACGGCGAAGACAAATTAATCAACAACTAATACTGGGTCATATTGGTGAATCAGCATAGAAAGATTGGAAGAGACGGTCACTGAGGTGGCGGTCTCTTCTTTTGCAAACAGAACAATTTTGGATGTCAGGAGGAAAGAAAAATGGGAATGACAATGACACAGAAAATTTTGGCGGCTCACGCAGGACTTCCGTCTGTGGAGGCAGGACAGCTGATTGAGGCAGATCTTGATCTGGTGCTGGGAAATGACATTACTTCCCCGGTTGCGATCCATGAGATGGATAAGTTCAAAAAAGAGGGCGTGTTTGATAAAGATAAGATTGCTCTCGTGATGGATCATTTTGTGCCGAATAAGGACATCAAATCGGCAGAACACTGCAAATGTGTGAGACAGTTTGCGTGCAAGCACGAGATTACAAACTACTTTGATGTAGGAGAGATGGGAATCGAGCATGCACTTCTCCCAGAAAAAGGACTGACAGTGGCGGGAGATGTGGTGATCGGTGCAGATTCTCACACTTGTACCTACGGGGCATTGGGAGCATTTTCAACAGGCGTTGGAAGTACGGATATGGCAGCTGGAATGGCGACAGGAAAAGCATGGTTTAAAGTTCCGTCAGCAATTAAGTTTAATATAGTAGGAAAGCCGGCTAAGTGGATAAGCGGTAAAGATGTTATCCTTCATATCATAGGAATGATAGGCGTTGAT
>JALEVQ010000051.1 GCA_022788205.1 Robinsoniella sp.
GGCATTGGGAGCATTTTCAACAGGCGTTGGAAGTACGGATATGGCAGCTGGAATGGCGACAGGAAAAGCATGGTTTAAGGTTCCTTCTGCAATTAAATTTAATCTGATTGGAAAACCTTCAAAATGGGTGAGTGGAAAAGATGTCATTTTGCATATCATAGGTATGATTGGTGTGGACGGTGCACTGTATAAATCAATGGAGTTTGTAGGAGAAGGAATTAAAAATCTGTCTATGGATGACCGTTTTACGATCGCAAATATGGCGATTGAGGCAGGCGGAAAGAATGGAATTTTCCCAGTGGATGAGATTGCGATTGCCTACATGAAAGAACATTCTAAGAGAGAATTCAAGGTATATGAGGCAGATGAGGATGCTGTATACGATGAAGAATACACAATCGATTTAAGCAAGTTGAGACCGACCGTTGCCTTCCCTCATCTTCCAGAAAACACAAAGACGATCGATGAGATCACAGAGGAGATCAAGATTGATCAGGTTGTGATTGGTTCCTGTACAAATGGTCGAATTGATGACCTGCGCTGTGCAGCGGAGGTGCTCAAGGGAAAACATGTGAAAAAAGGAGTGCGCTGTATCGTGATTCCGGCGACACAGAAAATTTATCTCCAGGCGATCGAGGAAGGTCTGGTTCAGACTTTTATTCAGGCAGGAGCGATTGTGAGCACACCGACATGTGGACCTTGTCTTGGAGGTTACATGGGAATCCTCGCGGCAGGAGAGCGCTGCGTCTCCACGACAAACAGAAACTTTGTCGGACGTATGGGACATATCGATTCTGAGATTTATCTGGCAAGCCCGGCTGTGGCAGCGGCAAGTGCGATCACAGGAAAGATTTCTTCCCCGGAAGAATTATAAAGGCTTAGAGAGTAGGAGGATTTAGTTTTATGAAAGCAAATGGTCTGGTTTTTAAATATGGAGACAATGTAGACACTGATGTTATCATCCCGGCAAGATACTTGAATTCTTCGGATCCGGCAGAGCTTGCCACACACTGCATGGAGGATATCGACAGAGAGTTTGTGAAAAAGGTGAAAAAAGGAGACATCATCGTGGCAGAAAAGAATTTTGGCTGCGGTTCCTCGAGAGAGCACGCACCGATCGCGATCAAAGCTTCCGGTGTAAGCTGTGTCATCGCAGAGACATTCGCGAGAATTTTCTACCGCAACGCAATCAATATTGGACTGCCGATCATCGAGTCGAAGGAAGCTTCCAAGGGAATCGAGAACGGAGATGAGGTGGAAGTTGACTTTGACAGCGGAATCATCTACAACAAGACAAAAGGTACACAGTTCAAAGGACAGGCATTTCCAGAGTTTATGCAGAAAATTATTCAGGCAGAAGGGCTTGTGAATTATATCAACAATAAATAGATATGACGCCTGAAGGCGTCACTACTAATTATAAAAGCCCATCGGATTGCTCCGTGCTTGTCTGCCGTTCACTGAGACTGGGCTTTTACAGTAATAATCATAAAAGCCTACCGGATTGCTCCGTGCCTGAGGCACTCTCGCAATCCCACCCCGAATTCGCATATCGCCCCGCTCCTTTCATCCGCGTGGCTTTTCTGCTCATCCGGGTTAGCGTCTCTAGTGCCCGTGCAGCCAGGTGCGCGAGCGCCCTGTCTGCCGTTCACTGAGACTGGGCTTTTATGGGAGAATGAGGCGGAGGTTTTTATGAAAACATATGAAAGATTTTTGAGCTATGTGAAGGTGCACACGACAAGTGATGAGGAGAGTCAGACCATGCCGAGCAGTGCGCGTCAATTCAATCTGGCAAGGCAGTTGGTGGAAGAGATGAAAGTGATGGGTATCTCAGACGCACATGTCGATGAGAAAGGATATGTGTATGGGACGATTCCAGCGATGGAGGGATATGAGAATGCGATCACTTTGGGATTGATCGCGCATATGGACACGGCACCAGATTTTTCAGGGGAAAATGTAAAACCGCAGATCATTGAAGAATATGATGGAAAAGATGTCAAGTTAGGCGAGAGCGGACGTGTACTCTCCGTGAAAAACTTTCCGCACCTTCCGTCTCTGGCAGGGAGAACTCTGATCACGACAGACGGGACGACACTGCTTGGCGCGGATGATAAGGCAGGTGTGGCGGAGATTATGACGGTGGCACAGAGTCTGATGAATGGAGAGAAAAAGCATGGAAAAGTCATGATCGCATTCACACCTGATGAGGAAGTAGGGCGCGGTGCGGATGGCTTTGCCGTGGAGAAGTTTGGCGCAGATTTCGCATACACGGTCGATGGCGGGGCAGAGAATGAGATTGAATATGAAAATTTCAATGCCTCTGGTGCAACCGTGGAAGTGAATGGATTTAATGTGCATCCGGGAAGCAGCAAGGACACGATGATTAATGCATCGCTGGTTGCCATGGAGTTTAATCAGATGCTGCCGGGAGGCGATACGCCGAGAGACACGGAAGGATATGAGGGATTTTTCCACCTGTGCAGTATGGAAGGCGACGTCGCTCATGCCGTTTTGAAATATATTATCCGCGACCATAGTGCTGAGATGTTTGCGTGCCGTCAGGAGATGATGCGTCATATTGAGAAACTGCTCAATGAGAAATATGGCACAGGGACAGTGAAAGTGACCATCAAGGAACAGTATCGGAATATGAAAGAAAAGATCGAGCCGTGCATGCATTTGATTGAGAATGCGAAAAAAGCCGCAGAGAAAGTGGGCTTGGAGCCTGTCACAGTTCCGGTCAGAGGAGGTACGGACGGAGCGAGACTGTCGTTTATGGGACTTCCTTGTCCGAATCTGGGGACAGGCGGCTATGCTTATCACGGTCCATATGAGCATATCACGGTCGAGGGCATGGATCAGGCGACAAAAATGATTCTGGAAATTGTCGGGATGTACGCAGAAATGGAAAAAAAGAGCATTGGATGAAAACGATCATTTAGATTGTTTTCCTGAATGAGGCTGTGAAAAAAGGAGTGTCACAAGCGATGGCGCATGTGTGGACACTCCTTTTTTATAGCTTTCTATGTCTCAAAAATTTTGATCAGGACAAGAGAAAAAGTTTCCTGTCCTGAAAATAGCAGTCTACAGGCGGCGGTAACGGTTGAAGCAGGAGAAGATTTCCTGGATGCGCGGGGTGGCATAGCCGCAGGAAATATAGGAGTTTTCAAAGAAAAAAGAAAGTCCTTTTTCCTTCTGCTTTTCATCGAGAAAATGGACAATGTCTGCCACAGTGCGGCGACCATCCATCAAGTGTTCAACAGCATACTTCAGGAGAAGACCAAGGGCGGCAGTCTGTTCTGTGTCGATGAGCTGCTCGATGTAGCGCAGGTCGATGTCCTGTCTGCCGAGGGAGAAGCCGTCTTTCCCGTGTACTTTGAGCTTTAGACGCTCGGATGCCTCCTGATTCCCGCGGGAGAAGCGAGGGGCAGACTCGGCATGTCTTGTCATAATGCGGTGGCTTTTTGGTGTACAAAAAGCAGGCGGATTGGAAGCTGGCAGCGGGTAATTTTTGCACAGCTGTTTGGTAGACTGTGTGATGTCTACTGGAAGATAGCTATCCATCTGAATGATGGTGTCAGCGATATGGAAGAAAGCACCGGAACTTCCTGCAACTAAGATGGTGGAAATACCGCAATATTCGAAGAGGTCGCGGGCACGCTCCAAAAAGGGTGTGATCGGCTCTTTGTCGCGGCGGATGACCTGCTGCATGAAGACATCACGCACCATAAAGTTTGTCGCTGAAGTATCTTCATCGAGAAGAAAGACGTTACTGCCAGATTCCATGCCTTCCACAATCCCGGCAGCTTGGGAGGTACTTCCGCTGGCATCTTCTGTGGAGAAGCAGTGGGTATCCTTTTTATTTGGCAGATCATTGATGAAGAGGGAGATATCAACGTCTTTGATAAAACGCCCATCTTCGGAGCGGAGTTTTTGTGCAGTCTCGTCGGTGATCACATATTCACGTCCATCTCCTAGAATATGATTGTATACGCCGAGCTCTAAAGCATTTAAGAGGGTGGACTTTCCGTGATAGCCGCCACCTACGATCAAAGTGATGCCGCGTGGGATTCCCATTCCAGTGATGGGACCCTTGTGTGGAAGATTCATCGAGACACGCAGACGGTCAGGGGAGACAAACGGGACAGAGTTCTTCATAGGCTTTGAGGATACTCCACTTTCACGCGGGAGAATAGCACCGTCTGCGACAAAGGCGGCAAGGGAGCGTCTAGAAAGCTCCTGGCGGATATAAGCCTGATCCTCTGCGAGAAAAATCGTCTCTTCCAGTTGTTTTTTGTTGATATTGCGGTAGAAAAAGACCTTCTGTACGCAGATAGGGAGAAACTCGAACAGAATTTTCTCCAATTCTGGGGAGTTGATGGTTCGTCCATTGGCAGGGAAGCCTACAAAAAAGCGCGCAATGATGGAAGAGGATGTGATTTCACAGCAGGTGCGCTCAAGAACTTCCTGACCACAGTGGCTGACGCTGATCAGCCCGCTTTTTCCGGAGCCTTTGGCGCGGAACGTGTAATGGTTTACTTGCTGCTCAAACTGGCGGGTGAGATAGTCGCACAGCGCAGTTTTCGTGATGGAATCTTTGTAATAAGCGACAGGGAATCCGGCATCCCTGTGGGAAATTTTTACGCTGATATGGGAAGGAGAGGCAAAAGGATCTCCCTGCACATGATCGATGGACAAGAGATAGCGGTCAAACTGATAAGATCCTTTTAAAGACTTATAAGCAGGGTAACTTTTATGGTTGATAGAACGAAGAGTGTTCTGCAAATCGGTTGATGAATTCATGATGTAAGTACCTCCTGGATATCGCACAGATCAACCTGCGGGATATCTTTTCCGAAATTTTATTGTGAAGATCACGGACAGAGATCATGAGCAGACATGTCCGCTTGGTTCGATTTGATTATAATATAGAATGCGAGATGTGAAAACAGAAAATTTTGTGGACTTATCAGATTTTTTCGAGTGTGATTTTTTCGAGCGCTGGGATCAGCAAAAAACAGTTCCCGTGACACGCTGCGTTTCCGGTTCGGTCTGCGCGCTTAGGATCCGCCATTCGCGAACACTCGCCTTTGGCTCAGACAGTTCGCTCGGTGGCGGAAGCTAGCGCAGACCTCACAGCGGAAGCCTCGCTATCGTCACCGGGACCTTGTTTTTGCTTCTCCAGCGAACTACGACTCTCTGGTGTGTCAGACTTCTGTCAGGAAACGAATGTATGCCCATACATTATAATAAAGACAAATCTCTCATCGCTCAAAAATAGTTTAATATTGAAATTTGAGAGATCGCTGCCGCTTTTTAGTAGCGGCTTTATGAGAATATTTCTCTGGCTTTCTCCATCGCCGGAAGATACCGTCCTTGTAAAGTTTCCGCTGGATTGCCCTAAGTAAGTATAAGAAGGAAATCCGGATGAATGTCATACAACTGAAAATGGTACTGAGCAATGAGCCAGACGCATAAAGCGTAGCAACGCCAGAGCATGAAATCTTCAACTGGGCGGTCGAAGGTGTTCTGCTGAATATCATTGTTCGGAGGCTGAATGAAAGTGGAATCAGTGATCAGCCAAGAGTCCCAGTATGATATCGCAAGCAGACGATAGCGAGGCTTTCGTCGGGAGGTCTGGGATGCCTGCTGCCACCGAGCACGCCAGCGAAGCGAGTGCGCGCGAATGGCAGCAAATCGGCGCACAGACCGAGCAGAAAACGCAGCGTGTCTGCGGTGATATCATCTGGGACGATGGCGTACATGTACGAGATGGCGCACGAGATGGCGTACACGATACCATGCCAACGTTTTGTTGAAGCAAATCAGATACCAGAATAAACGCATGAATGAAAATGACTGATTATTTTTGATAAAAGATATACGAAGTTGCTAACGTGTTTTTTTATAATTGGCATTCTTTTACAAGGAAAATAGTGTATACTATACTTGGAAATGAAACAGGAGTACTACAAACGAACCGATAGGAAAGAGAAAAATGCCAAAAAAAGATACAAAACTTCAAA
>JALEVQ010000061.1 GCA_022788205.1 Robinsoniella sp.
CAGGAATATACATGAGCTTTGTGCCTCCAAAATGCAAAGTTTTTTATCCAAATGTTAATTTACTTATGCATTTATTATAGCACAAAATTCTTGTAAAATCCACTGTTTATTAGTGATTTTAGTTAATGAGCATACACTAAATAAGCTGAAAGTTGTAAAGCGAATCATGTATGGTCGCAACAGCTTTGATCTGCTAAAATCCAAACTGCTGCGACTTGAGCTGAAACGAAAAATCAACTAACTTTGGAAAGAACCCAAAAACGCTTGACCACAACACTTTCATCTGCTTTAACCATAGTGCCATTTTTTGATACTTTTTGTATTTGCTGAACACCCTTTTCTCCTTTATTCCATTGTGTCTTTTCTGGATGATTATTAGGGTGTCTTTGAACACATTTCCCTGATTTTCTGGCATCTATATCGAGAGCATCTGGTATTTCTGATACAGTAATCTGCTATAATCCTTTGATGAAATTGCCCCTTCATATACTTACTTCCCAGTTCTGCATAAACTTTGATCTTATCTATTCAAAATAATCTCCATAACAATTTCCCAAGACTTCACAGTCACAGTATCCTCCCATATTTTCCAATTCTTCCATAACCGCTTTTTGTTTCTTCAAAGGAATATTTTCTTTTATCCACTGTTCTGTAAAACGTAGTGTCTGATCACATGGCTCCTTTTTTAATTGTCTTCTCAAATAAGAAAATAATTTTTTCACGCGTGTTTTACTCAAAATATGTTTTTCATCTGGATATTCTGTTTCTCGAAAGTCTCTAAACTGAACGATATATTCAGATGGAGTATCTCGAAGCATGTCAAAGATCTCACACAAACACTGATCCAGATTCTCCCACTCCTTTTCTATATGCTTCTCATTTTTTATGCAAAAATATGTCTTCCCAGTGATTGAATCTGTAAAAATATCATGGCGTACCCCGTCACGACTGTCATAATGCCCACATTTAAACCAGCTTTCAGGCAGCTCTTCATGCCTTGACAGTCCCTCTATCCGTACATCTGCAGGCTCTGGCTGTTCTGGATTGCCCGTGGGTGGAGCGAATGGTAAACCGTAAATGCAAAGACTACAACTTGAATACCAAAGATCTGGATCCTGTTCTGACCGTATCTTTGCGTTATATAAATATGCCCCATCCGAGAATCGAAGGATCTCAAGATATTCCTCCGGAATGGGATATTTATAGAACGGAATTAAAAAATCATTGATATATTCCTGTTCTAGATTTTTAAAAAACTCATGTCTTGCATAAAGTGAAACTGCATCTGGCGAAAGCTCAATGCTGTCATTTTTTCTAATCCGATAATCTCCTTGCTCCTTATAATAATCGATCAATTGTTCACATTTTTTTATAAATTTCATTTTATTTCTCCTTCTACCGCCTACTTATAGTAAAAATATCAGATAATTTTATTTCTATATTTGATATTTTTTACAATTTTATTTCTTACGGTATAAATCTGCCATGTGTAATATTTCTAAAATTTCCTCCATGCGCCCTCAAATGCTCTGCCCTCGTCAAGAATTGAATATTATTGGGATCTCCAGCTAACTGTGGATATCCTTTTACACTTTTCATATGATGTCCCTCATAGCCTTTTACTCTCCCTGTTGAAAGCAATTGCTGTATCTCAGCATCATTCCATTTACGCGAAATTCCCGGTTTTCCTTCTTTTACATTATTGTATTCATTCCTCCATGCTTGCTTAACTGCTCCCGATCTTGTCGTGCATAGGTTGTGTACTAAGATGCTTTGTTTTCCAACATAATAAGTATGAAAATCCGCAACTTCAAAATTATAAACCTTTACTGGTGACTTCAGCTTCTCATATTGTATCTTTTCAACTACGCCGTCATCCCCATTATGTAACACAACCCGATCTTTTGTGCGAAGGTGACATGCTCCTGTCCACCCTTGTTTTTTTACATAGAAAGGATGCTCTGGAGTGGTAACAATTTCTTCTCCATTCACGAAGAGATGTACCAATTCTTTTGTCTCATTGACAAAGGTCTGCACAACTTTTTTCTGTGCTTTTTCTCCCGTTTCCGGATCTTCCGACCACACGAGATCTCCTGCGCAGATATCTTCGATATTTTTCAGACCTTCTGACGTTAAGACTGCGGTTCCTGCTACAAAGCACACCGGACTGGTAAGCGCTCCTGTGATTCCTCCGGAAATCGTACCTGTTAAATATCCGTCTGCTGCTCCATTTAACGCTGCTGCTCCTGCACCTTCCCAGCCTCCGGTTGTGAGACGGTGACCGATCGCTCCTGTGATAGCGCCCTCTGCCGCTCCAGTTGCAGCTCCAATCACAGCTCCTTTCAGCGCTCCCATGGATGCACATGCAAGTGCTGTTCCCGTTCCAGCTGTTGCCACAGTTACTACCGCAACCGCTGCAATAATCGCTGTCCCAACTAAAAGCTTCGTCGCCCATTTCGGCCAGTATCCTGCATCGTCTGAGAAATTCACCGGATTGTTAAAGCAAAAGGCAAACAGATTGTTCTCCAGCAGATGATCGTTGCCACCATCCAAAATATCGGAATCGTCTGAGCTGATAAAACGTTTGATTTTTGGATCGTAATAGCGTCCTCTCAGATAATAAAGTCCCGTCTCTTCATCATAGTAGTATCCTCGATAACGGAATGGATTCTTCTTTCCAAGTGTTGCCGCCATGCTTCCGGTCACGCTGACTGGCGCTCCCCAGCTGTCATACGTATATTCTACTACCTTGTTTCCAGCCTTGTCAATTAAGGCGATGATATCTCCCTGGGCATTTCTGACATAGAAGTAATCCACATGATTGTATACCATGGAAATCAGATTCGACTGGGAATCGTAGTTGTACCAGATATTGGAGCCATTTGTGAATTCTCCGGTAATCAAAACTCCGGCAAGATGATATTCTGTTGTGACGCCGTCTACGACCTTTTTCACGCGCATTCCGGTGTGGTTATACGCGTACTGGATGCTCTTCCCATTCTCTACTCCTGCAAGCTGTCTTCCCATACTCCAGCTATAGGTCGTTCCATCATAAGAAGTCAGATTTCCAATCGCATCATATGTCAAGGCTTTTCCATTGATTCCAACCAGTTTATCTTTCCATGTACTGTCGTAAGTGTAAATGTCTTCTTTCTGCGGTGCTGTCGGAAGCGTCGCTGCAGTTGTATAGGCATATTCTTTTCTGGAAGTCAGGTTTCCTCCCACATCGTAGCGATAGGTGATCGTCTTATTCAAGGTATGATTGTTCTCACGGATGAGCTGATCCAGCTCATCGTAGACATAGGTGGTGCTTCCGCTTGCGTCCGTGATC
>JALEVQ010000027.1 GCA_022788205.1 Robinsoniella sp.
ATAAATACTGTAATAATAAAGATACTGTGGAAAAACAAAGGGAATATAGTCTGGATTTTGTCAAGGGGATAGGTATACTGCTTGTTGTTCTGGTTCATTCAAAAGAATTTTCGAAATTTCCCAGAGTGATAGAAGCGTGTATGAATGCCATAATGTTGAATAGTTTCTTTGTAGTTTCTGGTTATCTGGTATATTCAGGTTCTAGGAGGAGTGTATCGGATGTAAAGCGAATGATAAAAAAGAAATGGACAGCATTGTCGATTCCATATATTTCGTTTAGTATTCTGGTCATTTTTTATCATATTATTATATGTGTTGGCTGGGGCAATACAGAAGTAAGTGAACAGTATTTTGGATGGAATTTGATTGCCAGAGACATTTTTTGTATGATTTCCGGAATCGGAATCGGAACATTATGGTTTTTGCCGGTTTTATTTATCAGTTATACAATTTTGCTTTTTCTTGTGATCGGTGTGATAGAACGGATGGGAAAATATCCTATTGTTACAGCCGGAATTCTGTTTTTGATATTTGCGGTTCTTGGACAGGCAGTTTACCATATCAACTATCCTGAGAATGGGATAATTTCAACAGGCATTTCAAAATACATAAAAATGGGGTATCGGATTCTGAATGGAACAGCGTATACCATATTGGGATATATGGTTCATTTGTTGTGGTGCAGTATGCCGAAGAAAAGGGCGAAACTTACAGTGATCGGTTTGGCAGCGCTTGCGAGCCTGGGGTATTTCATGGGGTGGAAAATATGTTTTCAGAGTACAATATGTGGTGCTATGTTGTTATTTTTTATGGTTTTGTTTGATTCTTCTGTCAGGGATAAGATCATAAAAGTCTGTAAGCCAGTTATCTTTTGTGGGCAGAATTCACTGGCCATTATGATTTATCATTATCTGTTTTTATATCCTGTTGAGAAATCGCTCATTAAAACTGTTTTTGGGAGTATGGGGAATGATGTTCAGGAATGGATTTTGCTGACGTTGAATCTTTTGAGCACGCTTGCAGTTGTTTATTTTCTGAAAGATAACCCGGCAGAGCGGCGATTGTTGGGAAAGGGAAAAAATTGATATGAAGCTTGTTAATCAGAAAACCAAGAAACATGTTTTTATTGTTGGAAGCAAAGGGATTCCGGCATCCTACGGCGGATTTGAAACTTTCGTGGAAAATCTGACTAGAAAGAAGAAAAGTGAAAACATATTTTATCATGTGGCCTGTATTTCATCTCAATCAGGCTGTTATGAGTATAATGGAGCACGCTGCTTTAAAGTCAAAGTTCCTCAGATAGGTTCCGCCAAGGCTATCTATTATGATGTCAAAGCACTATCCATGTGTATTGCATATTGCAGGGAACATCCCGATATAGAGAAACCCGTATTTTATGTGTTGGCATGTCGGATAGGACCGTTTATTGGCTGGTTTCAGAGAGAGATCAGAAAAATAGGAGGAGTTCTGTGTGTGAACCCGGATGGTCATGAATGGAAACGAAAAAAGTGGGGTTTTCTGACAAGGAAATACTGGAAATTTTCCGAACGACTCATGATAAAAAAAGCAGATCTAGTGATTTGTGATAGCCGCTGTATAGAGAAGTATATAAAAGATGAGTACAAAAAATATCATCCAGAGACTTTATACCTTTCCTATGGATCAGAACTGAGCAGAGAGTGTTCTGTTGAAAATGATCGGAAATATGCTGCATGGCTTGAGAAAAATCAGCTTAAAGCAGGAGAATATTATCTGATTGTGGGAAGATTTGTTCCGGAGAATAATTTTTATACGATTACCCGGGAATTCATGAAATCAGAAACGAAACGCTCACTGGCGATTATTACTACGAAAGATAATCGATTCATGAAAACATTAAATGAAAAACTTGGGTTTGAGACGGATGACCGCATCAAATTTGTGGGGACCATATATGATCAGGAACTGCTGACGCGAATCAGAAGGGAAGCTTATGCGTACATACATGGGCATGAAGTGGGAGGGACGAATCCTTCTTTACTGGAAGCACTTGGGCATACGAATATAAATCTTATCTTTGATGTGGAATTCAACCGTGAGGTTGCTTTGGATGCAGCATTTTACTGGGACAAAGAGGAAGGTAATCTGGCTTCCTTGATTCATCGTGTGGAAGAACTGACACAGGATGAAATTCTCCAGATAGGAGAAAAAGCTGGAAAACGAATTTCAGACGATTACAGATGGGACATGATTGTTTCGGGATATGAAGAAGTTTTTGAAAATACAGGAGAGAATAAATGAAAGTAATTGCTTTTTACCTTCCACAATTTCACAATATTCCAGAAAATAATGAATGGTGGGGAAATGGGTTTACTGAGTGGACGAATGTAAAGAAGTCTAAGCCGTTATACGAAGGTCATTATCAGCCGAGAGAACCTCTGCATGACAATTATTATAATCTGTTAGATGATGACACAAAAAAGTGGCAGGTGCAGTTAGCAAAAGAATACGGAATCTACGGATTTTGCTATTATCATTACTGGTTCAGCGGTCGTTTGTTGCTGGAGCGACCAATGGAGCAGGTACTTGCGAATAAGGAGATTGATATGCCATTCTGTGTGTGCTGGGCAAATGGTCCATGGACAAAGGCTTGGGTAGGCAATGCCAAGAAAGTACTGATTGCTCAGAATTATGGAGACAGGAAAGAATGGAAGGAGCATTTTGATTATATGCTTCCGTTTTTCAAGGATGAGCGCTATATACGCGTGGAGAATCGTCCGTTGTTTGTCATATATCGCCCCGAAATTGTCGGATGTCTGAATGAAATGCTGGATTATTGGAATCAGCTTGCAAAAGAAAACGGAATTCGTGAGGGGCTGTGTTTTGCATATCAATATGGTGATTTTGATATGATAAAAGGCAGGGATGACAGCCGATTTGACATGAACATTGAGTTTGAGCCTCAGTATGCATATCGAGATCTGTTTTCGGAACAGCACAAATATTTAAAAGCAATCAGAAGAAGGACGTCCAACTGGATGGGAAAACATCTGGGAATCGATTTACTGCGTTATGGTGCAAATTTTTTTAATAAGAAGAAAACGATCAGCTATGATGCGGCATGGAATGTAATTCTGGAGAGGAAGCAGGCTTCTTCTAAAAACGTTCCGGGAGCTTTTGTGGATTTTGATAATTCGCCGAGGTATGGCAGTGAAGCTAAGATATATGCGCAGGCAACTCCAGAAAAATTTCAGAATTATTTTTCAAGACTGATTTGTAAGGCAAGAGATGAATATAAAAAAGATTTTATTTTTCTGACTGCATGGAATGAATGGGCGGAAGGCAGTTATCTGGAACCGGATAAAAAGTATGGATATGGTTATCTGGAAGCAGTCAGAAATGCACTGCAGGAAAACGGGGAATTTCCAGACAAAAATGAAAAGTAGGCAGATACAGATGAAAAAAATATTATTTGTACATTCCAGTGCAGAACTGTATGGTTCAGACCGTTCATTGCTGAATATTGTAAAGTATCTTGATAAGAAAACAATTCAGATATTTGTGATTTTGCCGTGTCACGGTCCGTTGGAGGAGCAGATGCAGCAGGTTCCGAATGTTTATGTCGAGATTTCTCAGCTTGCCGTGCTGCGGAGAAAAAATCTGTCTGTGCGAGGAAGCATAGAATACATAAACAGTTTTAGAAAATCCTACAGATACCTGAAATTATTTATACAGGAGAAGAAAATTGATGCTGTATACACAAACACATCTGTAATTTTCCCGGGAGCAGTTGCCGCAAAACATACAGGGATAGGGAGCGTGTGGCATGTGCGAGAAATTATGAAAAATAGAATGGAAAATATTGTAATATCCAAAATGATATCCCATTATGCAGATGTTGTGATTGCGAACAGCCGGGAGACTGCGAAGGCTTTGAAAATTCCACAGAATAAGATCCGTGTGATCTATAATGCAGTGGAAGAGAAAGAAAATGCGCAGATCGTACCGCACGACAGGCTTACCGTAGGTATGGCGGGAAGAATTAATCGCTGGAAAGGTCAGAAGCTGTTCGTGGATGCTGCCGAACAGGTACACAGAGAATTTCCGGAGGCTGTCTTCAAACTTGCAGGATGTGCTTATACAGGTGAAGAGTATCTGGAAAAAGAACTGCGGGAATATATCCACAGCAAAGGATTGCAGAATGTGGTGACATTGTGTGGTCAGATAGAGGATATGGACAGTTTTTACAGCTCACTTGACGTGTTTGTGTTGCCGTCAATACATCCGGAGCCGTTTGGGCTGGTGATCATTGAGGCTATGGAATATGGACTTCCTGTTATTGCCACAAATCATGGAGGACCGACGGAGATCATACAGGATGGAGTGGACGGTTATCTGGTTGACCATTTGAGCTGTGAAGAGATGGCATGTAGAATTATGGAATTACTGAAAGATGAAAAGATGCGCAGAGATATGGGAATCAATGCGCAGCAGAAAAAAAGAAATATGTTTTGTGTAAGAAATATGGCACAGTGCATCGAAGAAGTGTTGTACAATGTGCTAGAATAACAGCAGGTTCCCATATTTTATGATACAAGGAGTTTGGGATGAAAGTAATCGCTTTTTATTTTCCGCAATTTCACCCTATACCGGAGAATGACATGTGGTGGGGGGACGGATTTACTGACTGGACGAAAGTAAAGGCGGCAGTTCCGCAGTATAAAGGACATCAGCAGCCGGAAGTGCCCTATCAGAAAAATTATTATTCACTTCTCAATGAGGAGGTTCAGGTGCAGCAGGCAAAGCTGGGTGAAAAGTATGGTGTTGATGGATTTTGTTACTATCATTATTGGTTTGAGGGAAAGCTTTTGCTTGAGAAACCAATGGAAAATATGCTGAAGAATAAGAAAATCCGTATGCCATTTTGTATAAGCTGGGCTAATGAGACGTGGGCAAGGACATGGGATGGGCAGGAAGACAATATCCTGATACGGCAGAATTATGACGAAGGTCGTGCCGCGTGGAAAAGACATTTTGATTATCTGCTCCCTTTTTTCAGGGATGAGAGATATATCAGACATGACGGAAAGCCTATGTTCCTGATCTACAAACCACAGTTCATTACGGAATGTGCGCAGATGATTGACTATTGGAAAAAATTGGCAATAGAGGCGGGTTTCCCAGGATTGTATGTGGGATATCAGCATCATACGGCATTCAATTTTGACATGGAAAAATGCGGATTCGATTTTGGGGTTGAGTTTGAGCCGTTTTATACGGTCAGAGAATTCAAAAAAGAGATTGAAAAGCCAATTGATAAAGTATGTTATGCGATAAGACAGCCGGATTGGCTCAAAAGAAAACTTATGGAAAAGATTTTTCGAAAGCCTGTAATCTTTGATTACGATCTTGTCTGGAAAAGAATTTTGAACAGGATGCCGGAAAAGGAAAACATCATGCCAGGAGCATTTCCGGCATGGGATAATACTCCGAGGAGAGGAAATCATGCAAATATTTTCCGGGGCGCTTCTCCGGAGAAATTCAAGAAATATTATGCACAGAGAGTAGAGCGTGCGCAGAAAATTTATCATGCGGATTATCTGTTTATCAATGCCTGGAATGAATGGGCAGAAGGAGCGCATCTTGAACCGGATGAAGTGAATGGATTCGGATATCTGGAAGCGATAAATCTTGAGTAAGCATTACGGAGACAATTAGGAAGGAGGGGATTAGATGTCTGTAAAGAGACTGCGTTTGGAGAGGGAAAAGATAGGGCTTTTTCAGATATTTATTGTAATCTCCATGTTTCTTTCAGCAACCGTCAGTGAGTTTGTGACTTATATATTTCCATCTACAAAAATATTAATGGGGATAATATTTCTTGCCGTTATCTCTATGTTGGGGATTGCATTATTGTGGCATATACTAAATATAGAGCTTTTTTTCCATATTGCTTTAATGCTGACTGTATATTTTTTTCATAATTATTATATAGAAAGAAATTTATATTATCAACCGCTATTATTTGTAAGTATTATCATGGCGTGTTACATTTCTGACAGGACAATAAAGTGGGCGGAATATTTGCTTCCGATGCTCAGAGCTGCATATATTTTTTATGCTGTATGTACAGTGATATTTTATTTTACTCCCTCGTTTTACCTTGGGACAGTTGTGAATCTTTTTCCGGCAACAAGGTCACGCCTGATTGAGTGGTATAACAGTGGATGTATGCCTGGTTTGACGAGCCATTACTCTGTCAATGCAATGTACATTGCAAGTGGACTCCTGATAGAGGTTTCCAAGATATTTGCTTCTGACAGAGTGAAAAAGTATCAGATTTTGCTGGTTATGCTGATGGCGGTGTCTCTTTTGCTGACTGGGAAAAGAGGTCATATCATTTTTGTTGGGGCGGCAGTATTTGTGTTATATTGGTACTATAATGATAAGAAAACGCGAATGTTGAAAGCACTTCGAATTTTAATTGGAGGGATATGTGTTGCCGCTGTGCTGTTTTCTGTTTTTCCGGCATTGAGTGTATTTATCGAACGCTTTCAGGAGCAGATCAGCGCGGGGAATGTTTTGACAAACAGAGGGATGTTCTGGGAATTGGCGCTACGTAAATTTTTAGAAAATCCGATCACAGGAAGCGGCTGGGAGCAGTTTCTTTCAGAAAGTTATGAAGAATTGGGAATTCAGGCAAATGTTCACAATATATATATTCAGTTACTGTATGAAACTGGAATTATAGGATTTTCTATTTATGTATCATGGATGTTTATTCATCTGAAAAAAGCGGTGCGCTTATTTGTGTTTGCCCGCAAACACTGGTGTGATATTCCGTGCAACATAAGAAGTTCATTAATTTTCTCTCTGGGTTTTCAAGTGTTTTTCGTGTTATACGGTTTTACAGGCAATCCGCTGTATGATTCGATGGTACTGATACCGTATATCATAGCCTGTTCCATCACCATATATTATGGGAAAGGCTGGTTCCAGAAAAGAAAGGTCGTGGGGATAAAAAGTGTCTGAACGTAAGCTAAAGGAGCAGTTATTTTCAGGAATGTTTTGGCGTCTGCTTGAGCGGATCTGTGCACAGGGAGTGTCATTTGTGCTGTCGATTATCCTAGCACGGATTCTAATGCCGAATGATTATGGTACGGTTGCGCTTTTGTTGATTTTTATTGATATTGCCAATGTGTTTGTTACAAATGGACTTGGCGAGGCACTTGTGCAGGGAGAGCATGTAGAAAAGAAAGATTTTTCGACGATATTATATTGTGGTCTGTTTTTTGCACTCATCATTTATGCAGTGCTTTTTGCAATGTCGCCATTGATTGCAGTTTTTTATGGCAATGATGAGCTGATCTGGATGCTGCGTATCTTGGCTCTGAAAATTCCAATCAGTGCATTTAACAGTATTCAGCAGGCATATATACAGCGCAATATGCTGTTTCGAAAATTTTTTCTGGCTACACTGAGCGGCACGATTTTGTCGGGAATTGTGGGAATTATTATGGCTTATCAGGGCTATGGTCCTTGGGCTCTGATTGCACAGTATCTGATCAATTCTCTGGTGGATACAATTGTACTTTTTTTCTCAATTGATTGCCGTCCTACGTTGGAATTTTCATGGGAATCGGCACGCAAATACATAAATTATGGGTGGAAGCTGACAGCTGGCGCCTTGATAAACACAGTATATGAGGAATTGCGTTCATTAATTATCGGGAAAAAATATTCTTCTTCCGATTTAGCTTTTTACAATAAAGGAGCACAGTTTCCTAGACTGATTGTGACGAATCTGAATGCGGCATTGAATTCTGTGCTGTTCCCGGCATTTGTGAAAAAGAACCATTTGGGTGAAGGGGTTAAGGAAATTTTGAGAAAATCAATACGAGTAAATGCATATTTGATTTTCCCGATTATGATGGGGATGGGAGTAATTGCAGAAACGCTGATGACACTGCTGCTTACAGATAAATGGCTGGAGTGTGTTCCGTATCTTCGGATTATGTGTTTTTATAATGCATATGTGCTGATCGCGGCTATTGACAGTCAGGGAATCAAAGCCATAGGAAGAAGTGATGTGTATCTTAAAATGACTCTGATACGGCGTATGTTTTATCTGATGATGCTCTTGATGGTCATGGATAAGGGGGTATTTGCCATTGCATTTACCAATGTAATCAGTGTATTCATTGCGTTCCTGGTCAATGGAATTTATACCAAAAAATATATAGGTTACACATTGAAAGAAAGGCTGATGGATTTGCTGCCGCAGGCAGGACTTTCTCTGGTGATGGGAATTGTTGTCTATTGCGTGGGTCTGCTGCCATTGATTCCGCTTGTAAAATTGATTGTGCAGGTGCTGATTGGAGTGGTGGTTTATATTTTTCTGTCTGAACTATGGAAAATGAAAGTATATTTGTATCTGAAAGAGTTTTTGCTGAATTATTTTAGAAAATAGTCTGTCAGCAGTGGTAAGAGATAAAAGATTTCAGGAGTGTCATGAATGAAAAAGAAGAAAAGCTTCAGAGTAAAAAATGTTTTGCAGTTGCTCGCAGTTGTTCTTCTGCTGGGAGTGCTGGGAAAGCTGCTCTGGCTGAATCAAGAGAAGAGCATACAAAATAAACAGGAAATGCAGGCATTACTTGAGGAAGAAAAACGTAATCGTGATGCCGCAGAAGAGCGGTATAAAATTTCTGTATATGAGAATGAAGTACGAGAGGACAACAGTGTGTTTGTCAGTGTGTCTGATGTACTGGCAGGCAGGGCGGAGGGGACGATTTTGCTCACTCCTTCCGAATTTGCCAGAAACATAACGTCAGAAAGCGGTTATATGACAGACAGAAAGGTTTGCGTTTCAAGGACAGGAATTCATGCTTCTGTCAAAAAAACAGATTTGATCATTCTCCAGTTTTGTGCGTATACTTCTGAGTCGATGATTGAGCTGACTGTGGACTGTGGCTCAGTTTCCAATCATGTATATGTATCCTCAACACCTTCGGTATACTATATTCCGGTATGTGGTGTGGATACAATCAATACCATCCGTTTTACAATTAATTCTGATTTTAGGGAAACGATCATAGACAGTGTTTATCTGATAAACTATAAAAATGATTACAACATTTCGCAACTAAAAACAGGAAGCTACAGCGAAGCGGAATTTGAGACGGTGACAATTGAGGCGGACAGCCACATTACAAATGCAGCAAGGCAGTGTCTGGTTGATGAAGAATATCTTTATTCGTTGGAGGAAAATGGGCTGATCTGCAGAAAAAAAGGAGAAGGCGGCACATATGAACAGATATCTGAGGTGGAATATCTGGGAGATGTGAGGGATATGGTATTTGCAAAAGAGAAGAAAGCCATAGTTGTCACTGCACGTCAGAATGGTATGTATATTATTGACTGTTCGGATCCTTTTAATCTGTCTGTGGCATCTCATTATGATACGATAGAATTGGCAAGTGGTCTGGCTGTCAGCGGAGATTATGCATTTTTGTGTGACCGATTAAGTGGAATTCATATTGTAGATATATCTGATATCAGCCATCCCGTTCATGTGAATCAGGTGGGAGACGGCACAGAATATTTTGATTGCTGTGTAGATGGAGCATATCTGTATGTAGGAGTGTATATTGGTTCAAAGGTTGATGTCTATGACATAGAAGATTTGTCCAATCCGAAACTTGTCACGGAAATCAATCTGGACGGTTATGGGCAGGGAGTGTGTGTAAAGGAGGGCTTGCTTTATGTTGCAACCGGACTTCAGTCCTCAAATGATATATCAAATCTGTGGAGCTATGGAAAAGGAACGGGAAACGGAATGGAAATTTACGATGTTTCAGAGATAGCAGACCCCAGACGGCTTTCTGTCGTAAAGACAGATGGACGATATTCCTTAAATACAATGGATGTATGGGATGTAGCGGTATCGGGAAACTATGCGTATCTGTCAAGTATGTATAATGGCATGTACATGTATGATATTTCAGATCCGACATCCCCGGTATGTATACGTGTTTATAACATTGTGGCAGATATAGATGCCTGCCTTGATGAAACAGCAGAAGTTTATCCGTTTGATGTAAATTCAGAAGGGAGAGGTTGTGTGAACCACACGATAGTAGAAGATGGAATGGTATACCTGGTATCGTGGAATGAGGGGATATATTCGCTGGAAGTGCCGGAGGCACGGAAGGAGGAACCTGAGGTTTCTGATATTAAATTTGCAAAAGCAGATTCCGTGAAAAAGTCTGAAGAAATCATATTGGAGCAGTATGAAATTGAAAAATATGATACAGAGTATTCTGTATGGGCTGCAGCAGTATGGAACGATAAGATTTATGTGGCGTGTGGTGAAGGTGGAATTCATCAGTTGGATCAGAATCTGGAGTTAGAGAAGATTTATGAGTGCGAGTATTCCGTTAGGGATGTCAAAGTATCTGGAAATTACCTTTATACAGCAGAGAATGAGGGAGGACTTGGCGTTTATCTGCTGGGAGAGCAGATAGTCTGGGTAGCTTCCTTGCAGTTGGAGGGACATGAAGCAATCAGTACATTGGAGGTGTCAGGAGACGGAAAGTATATTATTGCACAGGCTTTGAAAGAATCTTATGTATTTATTGATATAGAAGATCCGCGAGATCCGCGTATAATAGAGATGGAAACGGCAGATATAGGAATGATGTATTATCGAAATATCTGTACTGGGCTGGTGGATGGAAAATATATGGGAATCTACGGTAAAAACAATATAGCATGGTATTATTCGGAGAATGGGAAACTTGAATATCTGTCGGATATGGATAATATTTTCCACAGAGAGTGGAATGGCATGACAGCAGCCGGTGATATGTGTTTGGTCATTTACCAGCAGGGATATTATTATTTCAGCCCGGAGGATTCTGTGATATCGGATCGTGTGAAGATTCGAGGAGTCAGTTTCGAAGGAAAATGTATCAGTGATGGAGAAATACTTGTGATTTCCTCCTTGATAAGCGGGGAAATTATGCTGGTTGATATCACGAAAATAGATAAACCGGTTGTGCTTGAGTCATTTACGGTGGAGGGTAATCCGGACATTGCGTGTTTTGCAGAGAACAGCATTTTGATACCGTGTAGATATGGTGGTCTGATACAGTTAAAAAGAAAATAACAGTTTACTGGCACACAAAAATGGAGGTAGAGATATGGAAAATATATCAGAGCAGCAAAGAATTTTTGGATATAAATCGGAAGAAGATATCATTGATTTGAGAGAAATTGTATATGGATTGCTTCATAGGTGGAAAATGATTTTACTGGCGATGCTTATAGGCGCAGTAATGATGGGATGTTTCCATTATTATTGTACCACTTCAACTTATCGTTCTGATGCAAAATTGTATATCACAAATACGGATTCTGTCAGTTCTATTTCTGATCTGCAGCTAAGTGCAGCGCTGACGGAGGACTGTATTGATATTATTACGAGCAGGACGGTGCTGAAGCAGGTAATTAAGAATCTGAATCTGAATATGGACTTTAAACAGCTTGCTGATCTGATTACCGTTGAAAATCCGAATTCTACACACATTATTCATATTTATGTTACCTGCAATGATGCAGAATTATGTAGGGATATTGCAAATACATTAATAGAAATAAGTACTGATCAGATCTATCAAATTGTCGGTATCAGAGAACCGACGATTATTGATTATGCTGAAGCAGAGGCGATAGAGGAGATCACGCCAGGATTTTTGAAATATCTGCTGCTTGGAGCTTTGGCTGGTCTGGTATTTATGTGCGTGATACTGGTTCTTCGGATTTTGACGGATACCACGATCAAGATGGAAGAGGATATTGAAAAATATATGAATATTCCAGTATTAACAACGGTGCCGTATGATAAAGAAATGTAAAATAGAGGAGCAGGATACAATGATAAATGAGGAGACCAGAAAACCAAACAGTATTTTCATTGATATGCAGGAGATTCCTTATCAGATACTGGAAGCGATTAATGTACTGAGAGGAAACATTCAACTTAGCGGATACAAGCTGAAGGTGATAGCGGTTACGAGTGCTAGTATTCATGAAGGAAAATCGACAATTTCGTTTCAATTGGCGAGAAGTCTGGCAATGTTACAGAAAACGACACTCTATATTGACTGTGACATCCGTAATTCAATGTTTAAAACACGCTATAATGTGGTGGAAGCGACACAGGGACTTAGCGAATTTCTGGCGGGCAATGTCGGTATACATGATATTATCTATAAAATAGAGAATGAGCCGTATCTTGACATTATTTTTGCCGGGGCGGTAGCTCCAAACCCGAGTGAATTGTTGTCGTCAGAAATTTTTGAACAAATGATAAAGCTTGCTAAGAAACAATATGATTATCTTATTATAGACACCCCTCCGGTGAATGCAGTGATTGACGGTGTTTTGGTTGCTAAGCATTGTGATGGCACAGTATTGGTTGTAGAAAGCGAAGTGACAGAACGTGCACAGGCAATTCGCGCGCAGCGTAAACTGGAGTATGCTGGAGTAAAGATATTGGGTGCAGTGTTGAATAAGGCAGGAAAAGGTCAGAAACGGTATGACTATGGGTATAGTTATGACAAAAAAAAGGATAAAAAGAAAAACGGGATTCCTATATGACAGTATTATTTCATTGAGATGGAAGAATTGCAGGAAGATGGAGGAGCAGGACAAGGATTGAAAATATTGGTGGTTGCACATGAAAAAGAGTTAAATGGAGCAAGTTTGTCGCTGCTGGATATTATAGATTATCTGTCTGTAAGACATCAGTTTTGGGTGGTGACGAGCTATGGAGACGGACCGTTTTATGAGACCATGAAGGAACGAAATATACATATTGTAGTGCAGCCATTTGAACGATGGATGGTGAGAAAGAATCATCCGCTGAAATGGCCGCTGAAATCATTGAGATGGAGGCTGATTGAAAGCAATAAGAATAGAAAAACAGCGTATGAGATTGCGAAGGTGATTCAGGAAAATAATATTGACCTGATTTATACGAATACACGAGTGATAGATATTGGTCTGCGCTGTGCCAGACTGACAGGAAAGCCGCATGTGTGGCATTTCCGTGAATTTGGAGAAGAGGATTTTGATATGTATCCGCTTGTTACAGCAAGAGAGCATTTTGGCAGAATTGGAAAAAACACAGATGTGATAATCTGTAATTCCAGAGCAGTGTATGCTAAATTTTTAAAAAAGATCCACGGAAAAGCAAAGCTTTGTGTTGTATATAATGGGGTAGCAAAACCGGAGCAGAAAAGTCAACATACGAATGAGAAAGTCCGTTTTCTGATTACAGGACGTATTTCCAGGGCAAAAGGTCAGCTTGATGCTGTGTTGGCGGTAAATGAACTGGTGAAACGTGGCTATACAGAGTTTGAGCTGCTTGTGGCAGGTCCGCAAAGCGAAAATTATCTGGAACTGCAAAGGGAAGCCGAAAAAAACAGAGGAATGATCAAGTTTCTCGGAATGCGAACGGACATGCCGTATCTGAGAAGTATTACAGATGTGGAATTGGTATGTTCCAGAATGGAAGCATTTGGAAGAGTGACTGTGGAGGCGATGCTTGCAGGAAATCCGGTAATTGGAAAAAATGCCGGAGGTACGACAGAGTTGATTGAAGAAGGAAAAAACGGGTTTTTGTATGAACCGGGAAATATAAAGGAACTGGCAGACAAGATGGAAAAACTGATAAAAGAACCTGCCAGAATAAAGGAAATAGGGGAATATGCCGCAGAATATGCAAAAGACAGATTTTTGATTGAAGTCTGTGCCAAAAAGATAGAAGAAATTTTCATTGAAGTATGCAAAAATTGAAACAATACAGATAGAAGTGCAAGAGAGGGACGAGCATATGAAAATTGGAATATTGACGTATCACAGAGCTAAAAATTATGGTGCGTATTTACAGGCATATGGCTTATGTTCACGTCTGAATGAGGAGAAAGATATTACAGCAGAAATCATTGATTTTCACATGAAAAAAGAAGTGTCTGCATATAAAATTGACACATCTGTAAAATTTAGAATTCGCCATTTCGAGAAATATTTCTTCCTGAAAAAGCTGCATAAAATATTTGAGAATAGCCTGAAATATCTGCCGCTTTCACAGGAATACTGTTGTAGCGATGATGTGGAGGATTTGAGAAAACTTGTACAGGGAAAATATGATGTGATAATAGTAGGAAGCGATGAAGTCTGGAAGACAGATGGGATCAGAAGCTTTCCGAACCCATATTGGCTGGAAGGCGATATGGGATGTGATAAGATGTCTTACGCGGCTTCGTCCAGATCGGATCTTACGTCGATGTCTCCTGATCAGAGGAATAAGATACGAAGGTATCTGAATGATTTTTCCTGTATTTCAGTCAGGGATCAGATGACGCAGAAACAGTTAGCCGAGGTGATGGGGTCTGAAAAAGAGATTTTCATTCATCCGGATCCGTCATTTTTTTGCCATTACAGTGTGGACAAAGAAAAGGGACGACAATTGCTGAAGGAAAAAGGTATTTTCGATTTACGCAAGAAAATAGCTGTCGTAATGACAGAAAATGATGAAGTGGCAGAGGTAATTCGAAAGGAATTTGCAGATGAGTATCTGCTGGTATCCGTGTTCCACTGGCATAAGACATATATAAATATACCAGAGCTTTCACCGTTTGATTGGCTGAATGTATTAGTCTGTTCCGATTTTTTATTTACCTCGTATTTTCATGCAACATGCTTTGCAATTGTATATAACATCCAGTTTTTGGCTTTTGGAACGAAAATAAAAAGCAGTAAGTTGTTGGATGTGCTGAGTGCCAGCGGAAATGATGACCGGTTCGTTATGGTGGAAGATGAACTGTTCAGGGATGGCGTTCTGCGAGAAAAGTTTGATGCAGTGGAAAGGGTGAGGGATAGCCAGGAATTCTGCCAATATTGTCAAGGAAAGTTTGAAGAATTTTTGCGTGGATTATACGAAAACTGTAAGAAAAGAAAAATATAGGAAATGAAAGGAGAAGCTAATGTCTGGTTTTTTTGACATACATTGTCATATTCTTCCCGGAGTAGATGACGGTGCAAAAGATATGGAAGAGGCTATAATGCTTCTTCGCAACGAATATGCAGATGGTGTCAGAACAGTTTTTCTGACACCCCATAATCGTAAAGGGATGTTTGAATGTACCGGGGATATTATCATTCAACAATTTGAGCAGTTGAAAGAGAAAGCAAAACAAGATATGCCAGATTTAGTATTGAAGCTGGGATGTGAAATACATATAAGTATGAGTATTACGGAACAACTGAAGGCAAATCTCTTGCCAACCTTAGATAATACCAGATTCGTTCTTGCGGAATTTTCAGTGGATGTGGATAAAAGATACATTATGGAACGGTGTTATGCTTTACTTAGAGACGGATACATCCCGATTATTGCACATGCAGAGCGATATATGATTATCAGAAAAGAAATGAAATTGTTGCAGGGATTAGCTGATATGGGGGCGCTGATCCAGATGAATGCAGGCAGTATTATTGGCGAGGAAGGATTGGCAATGAAGATGTTCTGTAAGAAGGTAATGAGGAAAAATCTGCTTCATTTTGTCGGAAGTGATGCACATAATTTGGTTGAGAGAAAACCCAATATCGGCAAGTGTGTAGCATATTTGATAAAAACTATGGGAAAAGATTATCAGGAGCAGATTCTGATAGACAATCCATCTAAAATAATTGGAAAAATGTAGAACTGAATATATTAGGATATACGACAAAAAAATTTCTAAAAACAGGGCTTGGCATCGCGCCAAGCCCTGAAATATTTTAAAATTAGATTCCAGCCAGTTTCAGAAGATCTGGTACTTTGGACTCCCAGCCCAGTGCCATGATATGTACGCCCTGGCAGTATGGCTTACATTCTTTGATGATACGTGCAGCGATCTCTACGCCGGTGATACCAGCTTTGGTTTTTTCCTTGTCCGCTTTGAGTTCGTCAATCATCTCCTGTGGAACATGGATACCTGCTACATTATCATTCATATATTTTGCCATTCCAGCTGACTTTGGAATTACGATTCCGAGCTGAACCGGTTTGCCAAACTGTTTTGCTTTTTCCATGAATTTGATGAATTTTTCAGGCTCATAAACTGCCTGTGTCTGGAAGTAATCTGCGCCTGCGCGAACTTTTCTTTCCATCTTTGCAAGCTGTGCATCAACGGAATCGCTGCAAGGTGATACAACTGCTCCTTTGGCAAATTTAGGAGGCTCTCCAACCAGCTTATTTCCGCCAAGATCTACGCCTTCTTCCAGCAGTTTTACTGTGTGAATCAGAGAAACGGAATCCAGATCAAAAACAGGTTTTGCCTGTGGATGATCACCCATCTTTGTATGGTCTCCTGTCAAAAGAAGGAGGTTTTCGATTCCTAACATCGCTGCGCTCAGCAGGTCAGACTGCAGTGCGATACGGTTTCTGTCACGGCATGTCAGCTGGAAAATAGGTGTCAGCCCTTCGTCCTTCAGAGCCTTACACGTCGCCAGAGAACCGAGACGCATAACGGAGGACTGGTTATCTGTCACGTTAACTGCTGTAACGCCGCTCAGATACGTTTTCGCTTCTTCCAGTAAATGTTCGATATGAATTCCTTTTGGCGGACCTACTTCCGCAGAAACTACAAATTCACCACGTTCAAATAACTCAGTAATTTTCATTATACATTGCTCCTAATCATTATAAATTTTAAAGGTTATAAAAACCCAGTCTCAGTGGACGCAGACAGGGCGCTTGCGCACCTGGCTGCACGGACACTAGAGACGCCGCCAGGCGTCATATCCGTTTAGACACTTCATCATCAGTTGCGAAATTACGTATCTGTGTCGGACATTTTAATACATCCAGACGTCCTAATTGTGCAAGGCGTCTGTAGATGCGTTCCCAGCCACATTCCATGTTGCTGTCCACTTCACACTTGCCGTGTTTTGCACCACCGCACTGTCCGTTGACCAGACTCTTGGAACAAGCAGTAATCGGGCAAATTCCGCCGGTCAAATTCAAGTAACACTCACCGCACTGTTTACAGTCGTATTCTAACGGTGTCACACCCTGAAATCCTGGCAATGGATAGGTGTCACAAGCTGCACACACTTTCTTGCCCTCGAAATATTCGGCAACTGTCTGCACTCCAACACCGCAGGAAAATACCAGAATCATATCGGCATTTTCGATTTCGTCTGCATATTTCTGGAGGCGTAATTTCATATTTTCTGGATTACAGATATAGTCAGTTGTAATAATTCCTGTCACATTTCCATTGGCAGCCAACTCTTTCTGAAGAGCATTGGCTTCTTTTTCTGGAAAACGGACTTCCTTGCATCCCTGGCAGTTAATGATAAAAACTTTTTTTCCCTCCACCAGTGATACGATAGTTTCCTTTGATTTTAATTCAGTAATTAACATATCACTTCATCTCCATTATGGCTTTTTTTCCAGCTTTAATCTTGCTAACTAATGGAATCTTGGAGGAGCAGATATATTCACAGCATCTGCACTCAACGCAATCCCTGACATTTTTCTCCAGCATGCCCTGCCAGTTCTGCTCATCTGCATATTTTGCAAAGTACAGTGGAGAAAGTTCCATAGGACAGACATCCACACAGCGTCCGCATTTGATACATGGCAGTGTCTCGGTATGGTCGGTATCAATGGCAATGATTCCATTGGAACCTTTCAGGATCGGAACATCAATACTTGGAAGGGCGAATCCCATCATCGGTCCTCCCATTTTGATCGTGACATCATCACCTGTGATACCGCCGCAATAGTCGATCAGCTCTCTTACGCTGGTACCGATCTTGACAATGTAGTTCCCCGGCTTTTTGATCTTCTCGCCAGTGACTGTCACGACACGTTCTACCAGAGGCATACCCGTCTGAATTGCATCAGAGATAGCCTTTACGGTGCTGATGTTGCTGACTACAACACCTACATCTGCTGGCAGACCTCCACGAGGAACCTGTCTTCCCATGACACGCTTGATCAGCATCTTCTCTGCGCCCTGCGGATATTTCGTCTTGGCAACCACAACCTCAATATTGCTGCAGTCTGCGGTCTTCGCTTCCATCAGTTCAATGGCATCCGGTTTGTTGTCTTCGATGACAATGAGACCTTTTTCGGCACCTACTGTCTTGATGATTGCCTTGAGACCAAAGATGACATCATCGGCAAACTCCAGAAGGACTCTGTGGTCTGCAGTCAGAAGAGGTTCACATTCACAGCCGTTGAGTAAAATTGTGTCGATTGGCTTTGGTGGTTTCAATTTTACGGATGTCGGGAAACCGGCACCGCCCATTCCAACGATTCCACTCTCGCGGACAATATTGATAATTTCGTCCGGTGTAAGACTATCGAGATCCTTATTCGGTTTTACAGATTCATGCAGAGTATTTTTTCCATCTGATTGGATTACAACAGACAGCATTTCGCAGCCTCTTGTCGGATGCAGACGCGGCTCAATTGCCAGTACAGTTCCACTGACGCTGGAGTGTATTGGACTGCTGATAAAGGCTGCCGCTTCGCCAATTTTTTGTCCTACTTTGACGTAGTCATTCACTTGTACCACAGGAGTTGCAGGAGCACCTGCGTGCTGTGACAGAGGAATCACAACGGTCTGAGGATCAGGAAATCTTTCCAGTGCGATATGCTCGCTGAGCTCTTTGCGCTCGGATGGATGAACTCCTCCGTAATAGCCTGCGAGTCTGTCTTCGCGGATGGATTTCACATATTCAGTAATCACTTTGACATTTACTTTTGAGTAATCGCGCACCTGTACTGGCTGGTTTAAAAATTCCTCAAGACGACCCTGTTTTTCGAGTCTCTGATAGATTTTCTCCCAGGCACAGTCTTTGTTGCCATCTACTTCACATTTTCCATTTTTTGCACCTCCGCACTGTCCGTTGACCAGACTCTTGGAACAGTCAACGATCGGGCAGATTCCGCCGGTTATATTCAGATAGCATTGTGCACATGCATCACAGCTTTTCTTCGTCAGTGCCATGCCGTGATGTCCTCTATAGTTAAGTGAATTGCTGGCAGCATACACAGGTTTTCCTGCCAAATCTGCAACTGTCTGGATGCCCAGACCGCAGGAAATCACAAAGACATTTTCCGTACCTTCCGGGATCATGTCCTGCAATTTTTTCTCAGTCTGAATTTTGTTGCACAAAAAATCGACCTTTGCACTACCTGTGATAGTTTTTCCGTGTTCAACGGCAAATTTTTCAAACTCACCGCAATCCGGCTCATCAACGGTCTCAAATTCCTTGAAACACTTGTTGCAAGCAACGATGAACAGATTATCTTTGCCGGACAGTAATGTCGCCAGTTCATCGCTCTCTTTCAGCTTATACTTAGTATAATTTTCCAATTGCTCACCTTCCTTATTGAAATAAAATTGATTGCAAACATGGTTTTATCTTTTGTTTCCCTTTTTCAACCTCTGCATTTTGAAAAAATAGCAAAAGAAAATGGTCCAGATCCGCAATTAATACATACTTAATTTATAACACAAAATCGCTATATTATCTAGTCTAAACAGAATATTTTTGAAAAAAAATATAACTTATGCACAAAAATATGGTTTGTAATCTTTTCTATCCGATGACAGAAAATATGTTCGAATATGTACATTGATTCTGATTCTGTTCTGTGATATGATGATAAAAAAACATGGAGAAAACGTGTTTCCATGGAGCTGCGAGGTACTTTATGATTGACCGTTTTGAACGTAATATAAACTATCTGCGTATTTCCGTCACGGATCTGTGCAATCTCCGCTGTCGATATTGTATGCCGGCGGATGGCGTGTGTAAAAAGAGGCACGGCGATATGCTCACGGAGGAGGAGATGATTCATGCTGTTCGGGCAGCTGCTTCCTTAGGGATCCGTAAGTTGCGGATTACGGGCGGAGAACCCTTGGTAAAAAAGAATATTCTTTCTATCTGCGAGCGCAGCGCAGAAGTAGATGGAATAGAGGAGCTGTGTCTGACGACAAACGGTATTCTGCTCCCCAAAATGGCATCTGCTTTGCGTGCTGCAGGCGTAAAGCGGCTGAACATCAGTCTTGATACATTGAATGAGGAAAAATATGCGTATATTACCCGGATCGGAAGGCTGAAAGATGCTTTGGCAGGTTTGGATGCAGCGCTTTGCGTGGGGTTTGAAAAAATCAAAATCAATGTTGTATTGATTGGTGGATTCAACGATGATGAGATCACAGAACTGGCAAAACTGAGCGTAAAGTATCCGGTAGACGTGCGTTTTATCGAATTGATGCCGATGTATGACAGTGGCGATTTTGATGGGAGCGCTTTTGTCTCCTGTGAGACAGTACTCCATGCTTTGCCGCAGCTTGAGAAGACGGAGCAGGATGGAGGTGTCGCAAAGTTGTATCGGCTGCCTGGCGGAAAGGGCAAGATCGGTCTGATCAGCCCGGTCAGTGCCCATTTTTGCGGTGAATGTAACCGCATTCGCCTGACAGCTGACGGTAAGATAAAGCCATGTCTTCACTCAGCGGAAGAGTTTTCTGTCAGAGGGCTAGACTGCGAGGGGATGCGCAGACAGATGGAACAGGCGATATGGAACAAGCCGGCATGGCACGGAGTTTTGTCAGCGGAAGAACGCAGCCGTGCGGGAAGAAATATGAATCAGATTGGAGGTTAAAGATGTCTGACTTTACACATTTTAATGACCAGGGAAGAGCAAAGATGGTAGATGTAGGAGAAAAGCCTATTTCCTGCCGGACTGCTGTCGCGGCGGGGAGAGTACTTGTGAATGAAGAAACATTCCGGCTGATCCAGTCTGGAGGGATGAAGAAGGGGGATGTGTTGACCGTAGCACAGATTGCAGGGATCATGGGCGCAAAGAAAACGCCTGATCTGATTCCCATGTGCCATCCGATCTTGATGGATGGCATCAATCTGGAGTTGAAACTTGATGAGAGGCGCAGCAGCGTAGAGATTCAGGCTGTAGTGTCATGTGACGGCAGAACCGGCGTGGAGATGGAGGCACTGACAGCAGTATCGACAGCTGCTCTGACAGTGTACGACATGTGCAAAGCTGTCCAGAAAGACATGGTGATTTCAGATATACGCCTGATCAAAAAAACAGGAGGCGTCCATGGCGATTATTGCAGAGAGGAAGAGAAAAGGTGATTTCTATGAGTTATATGGCAGCAGTGATTACTGTGAGCGATAAGGGATATCGCGGGGAAAGAGAGGATACCAGCGGACCAGCGCTGGTGGAGCTTTTAGAGAGTAAAGGATTTCAAGTGGTGTACACGGCGATCGTTCCGGATGAATCTGAGAAGATCAAGGAAGAACTGGTGCGCTGTGCCGATGAGAAAAAGATTGCCCTGGTGCTGACGACAGGGGGAACGGGATTTTCACCGAGGGATATCACGCCGGAGGCAACCCTGGAGGTGATCGAGCGCCAGACGCCTGGCATTCCGGAGGCAATGCGCGCAGAAAGTATGAAAATCACACCGAAAGGCTGTCTGTCGCGATCTGTGGCAGGCATTCGGAAACGGACATTGATCATCAATCTGCCAGGCAGCAGGAAAGCTTCCGTGGAGAATATTTTAGCTGTGATTGACCCGGTCATGCACGGGTTAGATATGCTGTATTCGGCGGGGTCAGCGGACTGCGGGGCAGCTGAGAAGAGGTGATTTAGGCATTCTACAATGTAGTATCCTTGTTCGAGAAAAACCGAAGGCGATGAAAACGCACATAGATTATAGGATGAGAAGAAAATAGTTCTGTAGCATTCAGGCTTTTTCAAAGTTTTGAATCCTACAGAATGATCTTCTTTCTTAAGCATATTTCCGGTGATATTAATCTCTATTTACAATATCAGTTCCTAATTTAAGATTTGTAGATAATGATGAGAGAGTATATCAAATTGCGACACTATACGTTTTCGCAAAATCAGATCTATATAGGGCAAGATAAATATGCCCATGCAATTTTCAAAAAAATACAGCAAGAAATAAGCAATGTCTGCTGATTACGCAGATATTTGTGAGTTTGTCAAGTGTTTCAGTATGAATCAGGAGACACTGCTTATTTTTTAGGCATAGGTGTTACAAAAAAGCTTGCCTGCAACAAACATTATTTTTTGATGTAATTCTATAAAACCAGATTTGCAAACAGCACAATCAGTGGTATCGCAATCAAGGTTCTCTCCATGAAAATTAAGAACAATTTCCACAGGTTCAGCGGAATTTCACTCTTGATGATGATGGTTCCCACTTCGGTCAGATAGATGATCTGGACGAGAGAGAGGACACCGATGATAAATTTTGTCTTGACGGAGGTGACGCCGGTGATCAGCAATGCCGGGATGAACATATCAGCAAATCCGACCAATGTGGCAGGTGCCACGGCGAATGCCTCCTCAACGCCGAACAGTTTTAAGTACAGTCCCATCGGGTAAGAGATCCAGTCAAAGAGTGGAGTGTATGTAGCGAGGATCAGGGCAAGGGTTCCCCATGCAAGCACGATCGGAATTAAGTCAAAAAACATGCCCATCACGACTTCAAGACCGCTGGAGATGACACCTTTTGCGCTGAACGTCTCTGCTCTCTTACAGCTTAATTCTACCGCGTATGAGAGAATGCCTTTCTCCTGCGGCACATCCTCATTGATCTGTTTTCCGACCTGCTCCTGATAGGTGTCTGGAAGTGTGCGGATCGGTGGGATACGCGCGATGATGACAGCGAGCAGAATACCTACCACACAGATGCACAGATAAAAAGCAGGGAACAGATTGGCAATGCCTACGGTGTTGGCGATCAGCAGACAAAATGGGATTGAGACAAGCGAGAAGTTTGTCATGATGTAACCTGCCTCACGCTTGGTGTAAAATCCTTTCATGTACTGTTCTCTTGTCAGAATTACAGCTGCGTTGGAAGCGCCAAACCAGGAAGCGATCAGATCGACAGAAGCACGCCCTGGAACACGGAACAGAGGACGCACAACCGGTTTTAAGATCACACCCAGAAACTCCATGATACCGCAGTCAGTCAAAAATGGCAGAATAAAACTGAAGCCCAAAACGATACAGAATAAAGTTGCACACAGATCTACGATGGTAGCTCCTGTGTCAATAGATGTGATGAATTCCGGTCCCACACCAAACACAACCATACAGACCACGACAGCACCGAAAACCTTGGAGATAAGGTAGAGTGGTGTGGTGGAAAAACCTTTCGACAGATAATGGTTGCTGCGAATCCATGATGGTTTACAGAAATAATCATACACACTCAGAACGGCAGAAACGACTACCATGACCACAAGGATATAAGGTAGACTTCCACCGAACAAATTTTTTAAAAAAGTCTTCAAGAAATCGAGAAGAGTGGTAAAGGAGTCTCCCTGGGGAATCGGTATCAGAAACATCAGGATACCGAAAGCAGAGCCAAGGATAAATTTTAATAAATTTTTGACATTTACACTGTTTTCTTTCATAAATTCCCTCCTGCGCCGCACAGCTGCGGCGATAAATTTTCATGTGCGCGACCGGCGCACGGCGATAAAGAAAATTTTACAGAGCTTCCACACGTTCCATCGCCTGATAAATCATATCTTCTGTCACTGGATACGGGATGTGTTCCATATCTGGTCCGGTCACGGTCTCTCTCAAAACATCTTTTAAATAATCCCGATCAAGCTTGACCTGCATTTCGCCCAGTGTGGTGGGAATCTGGAGGTCTTGCAGAAATTTTTTAAGCTGAATTGCCTGCTCAAATTCATGGTCTACAGCGAGCTGAACCAGGACACCGTAGGCGACAACATTGCCGTGGAGATAGTGCTCCTCGAAGCCTGGCAGCAGGACAAGTCCATAATAGACAGAATGGGCAATCGCACAGTTGTAGTCGTCTAAGACAAGCAGGGAGACAAGTCCTGTGCTGACGATGTTGGCGAGCACCACCTGTTCTAATGCATGAGAGACGACATGGTCTTGGCAGTCGCGCAAAGCGTTTACGCCATGATCTAAGATCGGGAAATAGCACATATTGCTGATCTCACGCCCAAGCCCGGAAGAGTGGTCAAGCTGATCTCCTCTGGCGGAGAAATGGCACTCGAAATATTTGCCTATGGTGTCTCCCATACCTGCCTGAAGAAACTGCGCCGGCGCCTGGGAAAGGATGGTGAGATCCATAAAACAGTGGCGGGCGGGGCGCTCGTAAAAATAAAAGCTGTCAAAGTTTCCATCTTCCCTGTAGACGACAGATAAAGCGGTTGTCGCAGCACAGGTCGCTGCGATGGTGGGGAAGGTAAAGACGGGAAGCTTTGCGTCACAGGCAGCACCCTTTGCGGTGTCGAGAGCCTTTCCGCCTCCCATTCCAAAGATCATGTCGACCTTCAGCTCTGAGGCATAGCAGCCAAGACGACGGATATTGGCGTAAGTACAGTCTTCTCCAAAAAACACGGTATCCACAATCTCAAGGCTGCTGCCGGCAATCGCATCGAGCAGCCGCTTTTTTCCGGCATCTAAGCCTTTGGGTCCACCGATCAGAAGAATTCTTGTCCCGTACATTTCACAGACAGAGGGGACTTCCGAAAAGGCATCTGCCCCGATGGAATAATTACAAAAATATACAGAACGATTTTCTCTCATTTCAGTAACTCCTGCATTTTTGCCAGACGCTTCAACGCCTCGTCAAGGGTTGCCTCCTCGCGCGCAAAGTGAAGGCGGATCAGGTGATTGACATTTTCTTTGAAAAAGCTGGAACCCGGGACAGCGGCAACGCCGATGTTGATGATCATCCATTCGCAGAATTCGAGGTCAGTGTATCCCTGAAACTGTGGCAGATCCAGAAAATCCTGGATGTCGATCAGCACGAAATACGTTCCCTGTGGTACATTATGTTTTAAGCCGATGCGGTCCAGACCATCCAGAAAATAGCTGCGTTTTTTTGTGTATGTCTCCAGAAGCTTTTCATAGTAGGAGTCTGGAAATTTCAGACCAACTGTGGCAGCTTCCTGCAAAGGTGCGGCGGCGCCTACTGTGAGAAAATCGTGTACCTTCTTTGCGCCTTCGATCACTTCTTCCGGTCCGATCAGATAGCCGAGACGCCATCCTGTGATCGAATAGGTCTTGGAGAGGGA
Source organism: Robinsoniella sp. (assembly GCA_022788205.1). Classification (GTDB taxonomy): domain Bacteria; phylum Bacillota; class Clostridia; order Lachnospirales; family Lachnospiraceae; genus JAGZHZ01. The sequence continues at coordinate 25,168 of JALEVQ010000027.1, forward strand.
ATTGCAGGTGATGGTGTGTTCGTACATGCCAGGCAGGGATGCGACGCAAGTGTGATGGTAAGGTGCGTAGACCATGTGCTCATATACTTCGTCTGTGACCACGAACGCATCATATTTTATGGCAAGCTCTCCGATTGCGGTCAGTTCTTCGCGGGAGAATACTTTTCCGCATGGGTTGGACGGATTGCATACGATGATTGCCTTGGCGCCCTGGCGGAAACCGTCCTCGATCAGTCGGATATCGAAATGATATTCCGGCGGCACAAGGGGGATATAGATCGGGTCAGCGCCGGAGAGAATTGCGTCTGCTCCATAGTTTTCATAAAACGGTGAGAACACCATGACTTTATCCCCGGGATTACAGATTGTCATCATCGCGCACATCATCGCCTCTGTTCCACCGCAGGTCACGACGATTTCTTTTTCCGGGTCAATGGTTCTTCCGATCGTTTTTCCCTGTTTGATTGCCAGAGCTTCGCGGAAATTTTCGGCGCCAAAGGTGACGGAGTATTGATGGGGACCTTCATACGCTGCTTTTGCAAGCGCATCCATGATTTCTTTTGGCGGATCAAAATCTGGGAATCCCTGTGAGAGATTGATGGCGCCATGCTCGTCGCTGATGCGCGTCATTCTTCGAATCACAGAATCCGTGAAGGACTGAACTCTGTTGCTTAATTGTGGCATAGATATTTACCTCTTTTCGTTGTTTTTTGAGCATTTTGATTATATAATAAAGTATACCGTAACGGTATAGTCAAGAGAAAGAATGAATAAATATGCGAAAATTTAATGAACCATGCATAAAAACAGGGGATTTTGCCAAATTATGCAATACGAATAAACGCACACTGTTTCACTACGATGAGATTGGACTATTTTCTCCGGCTTACACTGATGCGAAAGGATATCGCTATTATACAGAGAGCCAGTGTGATGTGTTTTTTACGATCAATTGCCTAAAAGAACTTGGAATGCCTCTCAAAGAGATCAAAAAATATGTAGATCACAGAAACCCATCGGACCTTAAAAGGCTGCTTGAAGAACAGAAGGGCAAGGTAGATCGCGAATTAGAGCATCTAAAAAGGATGGAACATGTGATTCAGACAAAATTAGAGCTGATTACGATTGGTGAGAAAATACAGTTTGATGGTCGACTCTCTGAGGTGATCCTGGAAGATCACCCAAGAGAATATTTCATTGCGACGGAAAGACTCGACACAGATGACCATGGGAGATTGTTTCATGCGATTTGCCGCCATATCAGTTACTGCAATCATGAACAGCTGAACACAGGACATCCCTATGGTGCGATCTTAGATGTGGCTTGCCTGAAGGCGGGAAAAACGGACATCTATGCACATTTTGTGACGAAAGTGGCAGAGCCTCCTAGACAGTGTGGATATCTGGTAAAGCCGGAGGGGGAATATGCGGTAGTTTATCTGAGAGGAAATTATTATGAGGCGGAGGAAGCGTATGAAAGGCTGTTTTGTTATATCGAGAGACATGGCCTGACGCCAGGAGAATTTTGTTACAAAGAAGCGATATGGGATGAGATGGCAGTCAGGAGTGAAGAAGACTATCTGACCAAAATTTCAATTCCTGTCAAGCGTCCATAAAGAATGTGTGAAAAGATATCGACACAGCTGTCGGTATGGGCAGGAAAAGACAAGGTCGATCGTATCTTTCCACTTTAATGCGGTGATTCGCAGAATTACCACTTGACGATTAGAGTCAGTTCGCATAATATAAATACCATGTAGGTTCCATGGAAAATAGATGATATCACAGAAAGTGTGGCAGGAAAAAGAGAATAAAAGAATGCACGATGCCTGCCTGCTTCGATAGAACAAATCGTTCATGAATCTGCCTTGAACATGATGCAATCAGATACAAAAGAAAGGAAGAAAAGGAAGATGAGCAACCTTACAGAAATTAGATGGCATGGTCGCGGTGGTCAAGGTGCCAAGACAGCTGCTCTGCTGCTGGCAGATGTGGCATTCCAGACAGGAAAATATGTACAAGGTTTTCCAGAGTATGGTCCGGAGCGCATGGGCGCACCGATCACAGCATATAACCGAATCAGCGACACCGTGATTCGTGTCCATTCCAATATCTATAATCCACAGTATGTCGTTGTTGTGGATGAGTCTTTGCTGGAAGCAGTAGATGTGACAAGCGGTCTGAAGAAAGACGGAGCAATTCTGGTCAACACACAGCGCACAAAGGAAGAGATTATTCCTCATCTGAGAGGATATGAAGGTAAAGTGTATATTATCGATGCACACAAAGTATCTCTTGCCACGATGGGAAAATATTTCCCGAACACACCGATGCTGGCTGCGATTGTGAAGGTGGCTGGCATTATGGAGGAAGAGACGTTTTTGAGAGAGATGAGAGCGTCCTTTAACCATAAATTTGCTGGAAAACCAGAGGTAATCGATGGAAATATGCAGGCCTTAAAGATGGCATTTCAGGAGGTGCAGTGATGGCGACAGATATCAGTAAGTTAGGTGTAAAAGCAAGCTGGAAAGATTTGACAGAAGGTATGGTCATTGCCGGAGCAGGCACAGCCAAAGCATTCAAAACAGGTGAATGGTCTTCTGTAAAACCAGAGTTTATCGAAGAAAACTGCAAACAGTGCCTGCTGTGCACACCGGTTTGCCCGGATAGCTGCATCCCGGTGAAAGATGGTAAGAGAGGCGCATTTGACTATGAGCACTGCAAAGGATGCGGCATCTGCGTGAAGGCATGTCCATTCGATGCAATCAGAATGGAAGGAGTGAAATAGGATGGCAAAGAGAGATCGTTTATCAGGAAATGAGGCGGTGGCAATCGCTCTCAGACAGATTAACCCAGACGTATTCCCGGCATTTCCGATCACTCCGTCCACGGAGATTCCACAGTATTTTGCTTCTTTTGTGGCAAATGGTCTGGTAGATACCGAATTTATCCCAGTAGAGAGTGAACACAGTTCGATGAGTGCCGCAATCGGTGCATCTGCAGCCGGGGCAAGAAGTTTGACGGCGACTTCCTCCTGTGGACTTGCCTATATGTGGGAAGAATTATATATAGCAGCATCCAACAGACTGCCGCTGGCTCTTGCACTGGTAAACCGTGCGTTATCCGGACCGATCAACATTAACTGCGATCATTCCGACAGTATGGGTGCGAGAGATGCAGGGTGGATTCAGATTTATGCAGAGAATAATCAGGAAGCATATGACAATATGGTACAGGCATACCGCATTTCTGAGCACAAGGATGTCAGACTGCCGATCATGATCTGTCAGGATGGATTCATCACCAGCCATGCAGTTGAGAATATTGAGCTTCTGGAGGATGAAGAGGTCAAGAATTTCGTTGGAGAATACTGTCCGGAAAATTATCTGCTCAATCCAGAATGTCCGATGGCAGTAGGACCATACTCCATCACAGACTATTATATGGAAGCAAAGCGTAACCAGGCAGAAGGAATGAAAAATGTAAAACAGGTTGTGCTGGATGTCGCAAAAGAATTTGCACAGCTTTCCGGAAGAGAATACGGGCTGTTCGAGGCATATCGGCTGGAAGATGCTGACAGAGCAGTTGTCATGATCGGATCAGCAGCAGGGACAACGAAAGATGCCATTGACAGACTGCGAGAAAATGGAGAGAAAGTCGGACTGCTGAAGATTCGTCTTTACCGTCCATTCCCTGCGGAAGAGATCGCAAAGGCATTGTCTGGTGTCAAAGCGGTTGCAGTGATGGACAGAGCAGAAGGATACAGCAATCAGGGCGGACCGCTTGGTGCAGATGTGATGGCAGCTCTGTTCCGCGCAAGATCAAATGCTTTTGCAGTGAACTATATCTATGGACTGGGCGGACGTGATGTGCGCGTGGAGGACATGGAGGGTGTATTTGCAGACCTGAAACAGATTATAGAAGACGGCGACGCGGGTGAGACGTATCGCTATCTTGGAATTAGAGAATAAGGGGGAGAGACAGATGAGTTACAATTTTAAAGAGACAATGAGCAAACCGGAACGTCTTTCTCCGGGTCACAGAATGTGCGCAGGATGCGGTGGAACGATCGCAGTGAGAAATGTGCTGCGCGGTCTCCATGAGGGAGACAAGGCAGTCATCGGAAATGCGACGGGATGTCTGGAAGTGTCCACATTTACCTACCCATACACAGCATGGGAGGACAGCTATATTCACAACGCATTTGAGAATGCCGGGGCAACCTTGAGCGGTGTGGAAGGTGCTTACAAGGCTCTGAAGAGAAAAGGAAAACTGGATGAGACCTATAAGTTCATCACATTTGGCGGCGACGGCGGTACTTACGATATCGGATTACAGTCCCTGTCAGGGGCAATGGAGCGTAACCAGGATATGGTCTATGTGTGCTATGACAATGGTGCATATATGAACACAGGAATTCAGCGTTCTTCCGCTACGCCAATGTACGCAGACACAACAACCACTCCAGTGGGAACAAAGAGTAACGGAAAACCACAGAACCGCAAGGATCTTGCCTCTATTATCGCAGCACATGACATTCCTTATGTCGCACAGACAACGTTTGTGAAGAATTTTAAGGATCTTCATGTGAAAGCAGAGAAGGCAATCTACACGCCAGGTGCAGCTTTCTTAAACATCATGGCACCTTGTCCGCGTGGATGGAGATACAATACACCAGATATCATGGAGATCTGTAACCTGGGAGTGGAGACATGCTACTGGCCACTGTTTGAGGTGGTAGAAGGCAAATGGATTCTCAACTATGAGCCAAAGAAAAAACTTCCGATCGAAGATTTCCTGATCAAACAGGGACGCTTCAAACATTTATTCAAGAAAGAGAACGAATATCTGATCGAAGAATTCCAGAAAGAAGTAGACAGAAGATGGGAAGAGCTGCTGTTTAGATGCTCCAGACAGTAGGGATTGTTTTGAATAAGAATTATTGACGGAATGGCTCCTTTGAGCCAGAAAACGCTATGCAATGAAGAAGAGATCACAAAGAGATCACAAATTGCATAGCGTTTTTTTGATATCATTTCTCAGACCGCTCGATGCAGGAATTCCCGACGACGAGTTCCGGCTCCATAATGATTTTTCTGTTTTTCTGTGCACTCTCGCCGTTCTGAATTAAGTCGAGCAGCAGTTCTGCCGCCATCTCACCCAGCTTTTCCTGTGGATGGGCGATGGTGGTGATGTGGAGTCCCTGAAAATCTGCCACGAGAGAATTGTCATATCCCGTCACGGAGACATCCTCTGGCACTCTTTTTCCGGAACTTCGCAGAGCCTGAATCACTTCGACGGCGATCTGGTCATTGTAGCATACCACCGCATCGATCGGGATATTTTTTTCTACCATCCGGCAGATGCCTTCGTACGGATGAATGGTGCGGTCTTCTGTGTAAAACCAGATCACTTTTTCAGGATCGCACAGGACACCTTCCTCACAGAGTGCTTTGATATATCCCTTATAGCGATTGATGCCCTGTGTGTCGTCTGCTTTAAACACGCCTGCGATATTGCGGTGACCAAGTGACAGCAAATATTTGGTGATCAGATAACCGCCCTTGCAGTCGTCCATCAAAATCTGCGGCTTGTCACTCATCTGCTCAAAACATCCCTGAATGAAGACATAAGGAATCTGATATTCTTCCAGTTTTTTGTATAGACTCATATGGCGGCAGTAGATTTGGCTTTTGCTAGGCTCGATAATCATTCCATCGATGTCTTTTTGGAGCAGTTCTTCGAGACATCGGGCTTCCTGCTTTCTGGAATTTCTCGTATTCTTTAAAATAATGCTGTAACCATGATTCGTCAGTACCTCATCAATTCCTTGAATCAGGCGCGGGAAAATATAATCCGACAGATAGGTAGTCACAACGGCAATGTTCTTCGAAGTCCTTGTATGCCGTACAAGATCCGAACAAAAAGTTCCTCTCCCGTGTTCAGCATAGATATATCC
>JALEVQ010000095.1 GCA_022788205.1 Robinsoniella sp.
AATGAAGGATTGAGAATATTAGAAGTAGCATAGAAACTATGGATAAGAACCGTAGGAACTACGGGGATAGCTTGGTAAATATCTTTTCAGTAGAAAGGAGTTTCCAAGAATCTCGTGGCTTTAGCCATGAGAGGTTCAAAGTAAATGAGATGCGTCAAAATAAGTATTGAGAGAAAGGAAGAAAATTATGGCACAAAATCCAGTTGTGACAATTACAATGGAAAACGGTGACGTGATGAGAGCAGAGCTGTACCCGAACATTGCGCCGAATACCGTGAACAATTTCATCAGTCTCGTGAAAAAAGGATTCTATGACGGGCTGATTTTTCACCGAGTGATAGAAGGATTTATGATCCAGGGCGGATGTCCAAATGGCAACGGAATGGGAGGTCCAGGGTATTGCATCAAAGGAGAATTCAGCCAGAATGGATTTTCCAATCAGTTTAAGCATACACCAGGCGTGTTGTCGATGGCGCGCGCGATGAATCCAAACTCAGCTGGTTCACAGTTTTTCATCATGCATCAGGCAGCTCCTCATCTGGACGGAGCATATGCAGCTTTTGGAAAAATCGTGGATGGCATGGAGGTTGTAAATAAAATTGCGGAAGTAGATACGGATTATTCAGACAGACCTCTGAAGCCACAGGTGATCCGTTCCATGACCGTGGAGACATTTGGGGAAGAATATCCAGAGCCAGAGAAGTGTTAAAGGGAAAGCTGCCATGATAATCGATATTAGACGGTTGTCATGGCAGCTTTTTATTATAAAAGCCCAGTCTCAGTGGACGGCAGACAGGGCGATATGCGATAAGTTTTGCTTGCCTGCGATGGGGAAAATGAATAGAATGTAAGAAAGAGAAACAGGATACAAGAAAACACACGGTAAACGGTAAGGGGGCGAGTGTGACATGGACCTTTGGATTGGAGAAGATTTGGAAGAAAAATGGAGAAAGAAAAAAGGAAAAAACTGGATTCGGGACCTAAAAGAGGCAGGGTGCCGGATTTTATGGTATACATCTTATCGATTTGATGGCGGGGAGAATCCTCTTCTGTGTATTACGGATTCGGCGCAGGAGATGAGAAGAGTGAAAGATATGGGCTATCCCTGTATATGTCTGGAGACAGGAGGTTATCGGATTTACGGGGCAGATTTAGTGGTGGAAAATGTAGAGGATATTGATTTTGAACTCTGTAAGGGGGTGTATAATCGCCATTATCAGATTCCATCGGTGATTCTGGAGACGGAACGATTGATCGTGAGGGAGACGGTACCAGAGGACGCGGAGCAATTGTATCAACTTTATGAGGAGGGAAATGGAACTTATCTGGAACCGCTTCCTGGAAAACTACAAGAGGAACAGAGAATTCTGTCGTTTTATTTTCAACATATCTATGGATTTTACGGGTATGGCATGTGGTCGGTCATCCAGAAAGAGGACAAAAGAATGGTGGGAAGAGTTGGGCTGGAAAATGGAGAGATGGATGGAAAGGGAATCTTAGAACTAGGGTATCTGATAGGAAAGGCGTGGCAGAGAAGAGGGTATGCTTTTGAGGCTGCAAAAGCTGTGATACAGTATGCCAAAGAAAATATGGGCGAAGAATGGCTGTATCTCAAAGCACACAGAGAGAATATTCCATCCATTCATTTGGCGCGCAAGCTGGGGTTTGACATGATAAAAGAAGAGACACTTTGCTGGTTTCGAAAGAGATTATGATTCAGGCAGGTCAGTCTGGGGGAAGAGATTCTGTGTAAAAAGCAAGACTGTGCCGGAAAAAGCGCTTTGGATTGGCACTTGCACCGCAAATGGGAAACGTGTATAATGGACGAGAATTGCAATTTTCGATGCACTCGGGAAAAGACAGGCAGAAAACTGGAGAAATGGGGTGGCAGAGATGGGAATTATTGAAGCGGCGAAGCTTATATTTGAATATGCAAAATACAGTGAAGAGGGCAATATAGAATCGGTCGTGCGCGCGATCGATGGGATCGATCTGGATATTGAGCCTGGACAGTTTATTGCAATCTTAGGTCACAACGGGTCAGGAAAATCCACGCTGGCAAAACAGATGAATGCGATTCTGACACCGACAGACGGCACGTTGTATGTGGACGGGAAGGACACGAGAAGAGAGGAAAATATCTGGCCGATCCGACAGACGGCGGGAATGGTCTTTCAGAATCCTGACAATCAGATCATCGGAACCGTGGTGGAGGAAGATGTTGGGTTTGGACCGGAGAACATGGGAGTTCCCACAGAGGAGATTTGGGAGCGCGTGGAGAAAAGCTTAAAGTCGGTGGGCATGTGGGAGTATCGAAAGAATTCCCCGAATAAGCTGTCAGGAGGGCAGAAACAGAGAGTGGCGATCGCAGGGGTTGTGGCGATGCGACCGAAATGCATCGTGCTGGATGAGCCGACGGCGATGCTGGACCCGAACGGGCGGAGAGAAGTGATCAGCACAGCACAGGAACTCAATAAAAAGGAAGGTGTCACGGTCATTTTGATTACCCATTATATGGACGAAGTGATCGATGCGGACAAAGTGTTTGTGATGGACAAGGGAAAGATTGTGATGCAGGGAACGCCGAGAGAGATTTTTGCTCAGGTGGAAAAGCTGAAACAGTATCGTCTCGATGTGCCTCAGGTGACCTTGCTCTCCTATGAGTTACGACAAGCCGGGGTGAATCTTCCAGAGTGCGTCCTGACGGTGGAGGAATTGCTGGAGGAACTGGAAAAGATCAGGCAGCAGGAAGGGGAAGACCATGGCAATCAAAATTGAAAATTTATCTTATGTGTACAGCGTGGGCGATGCGTTTGAGAAAAAAGCGCTGGATCAGATCAATCTTTTGATCCCGGATGGACAGTTTATCGGCGTGATCGGTCATACAGGGTCAGGAAAATCGACTTTGATTCAGCATCTGAATGGACTGCTGCGCGCTACTTCCGGAAAGATTTTTTATAATGACCAGTGCATTTATGATGAAAATTTCGAGATGCGCAAGCTGCGTGAAAAAGTGGGACTGGTATTTCAGTATCCGGAGCATCAGCTTTTCGAGGCGACGGTGATGGAAGATGTCTGCTTTGGTCCAAAAAACCAGGGACTTTCTGAGACAGAAATCAAAGAGAGGGCGGCTGAGGCATTAAGACAGGTGGGGCTCTCGGAAGAGTATTATGGAAAATCACCGTTTGAACTGTCGGGAGGTCAGAAGAGGCGCGTAGCGATTGCAGGAATCCTCGCAATGCACCCGGAAGTTTTGGTGCTGGATGAGCCGACTGCGGGACTCGACCCAAGAGGTCGCGACGAGATTCTGGATCAGATTGCGAAGCTTCACAGAGAGCGCAAGATCACAGTGATTCTCGTGTCGCACAGCATGGAAGATGTCGCAAATTATGTTGAGCGTATTATCGTGATGAATAAGGGGTGTGTAACGTTTGACGGGGCACCGCGGGAAGTGTTCCAGCATTACAGAGAACTTGAGCAGATCGGGCTTGCTGCGCCGAAGGTGACGTATGTGACAAAAGGGCTCCAGGAGAGAGGATGGAACATTGACACGATGGTGACCACGGTGGAAGAAGCAAAAAATGCGATTTTGGACGCATTACGCTCATGAAAGGAGATGGAAGCGGATGAAAAAATTCGCTGAATGCATTGACAATGATTAGGAAAGCAGAGAGAGTATGATTAGAGATATTACAATAGGACAATATTATCCGGCGGATTCCGTCATACACAGATTGGACCCGAGAGTAAAGTTGGTCGCAACAATCGTATATATTATATCGCTGTTTATGTTTAAATCCTGGAGCGGGTATGTTCTGGCGACACTGGCACTGCTTGCGGTGATCAGGATCTCAAAGGTTCCGCTTCGCTTTATGATGAAGGGATTAAAATCAATCCTTGTACTTCTGATGATCACGGTGATCTTTAATTTGTTTTTGACACCAGGTGAGCCTTTGATTCAGATCTGGAAGCTGACCATCACAAAAGAAGGTTTGTCGACCGCAATTTTCATGTTTTTCAGACTGATCTATCTGATCATGGGTTCCTCCGTACTGACGTTGACGACGACGCCGAACAACCTGACGGATGGTCTGGAGAAGGGGCTTAGCCCGCTGAAAAAACTGCATGTTCCGGTCCATGAAATCGCGATGATGATGTCGATTGCACTGCGTTTTATCCCGATTTTGCTCGAGGAGACGGACAAAATTATGAAAGCGCAGATGGCGAGAGGAGCCGACTTTGAGAGTGGCGGATTGATCCAGAAGACGAAGAGTCTGATCCCGCTGCTCGTTCCACTTTTTATCTCAGCGTTCCGGCGCGCAAATGACCTTGCCATGGCGATGGAGGCGAGAGGATATCGGGGCGGCGAAGGCAGGACAATGATGAAGCCGCTGATTTATAAGAGGCGAGACAAGATAGCATATGGCGTGATGGTTGCGTATCTTCTTGTGATGTTTGGCGTGACGAGACTGATTTGAGGTTAAAATGAGAGATGAAACGTGTAAAATTAATTGTGGCTTATGATGGGACAAATTACTGCGGATGGCAGATTCAGCCGAATGGGATCACCGTGGAGGAGGTGCTGAACCGTCATCTGTCAGAACTTTTAAAGGAACCGATCAAGGTGGTCGGGGCGAGCAGGACAGATTCCGGAGTGCATGCGCTCGGGAATGTCGCCGTATTTGACACGACTGCGCGGATGCCGGCAGATAAGATCTCTTATGCGATGAACACGAGGCTCCCGGCGGATATCCGGATTTTGGATTCCATGGAGGTAGATCCTGATTTTCACCCGCGCAAAAGCAGAACGATAAAAACGTATGAGTACTGCATATATAATAGAAGATTTCCTGATCCCACAAGGCGCCTGTATTCGTACTTCACATATTATAAGCTGGATGTGGAGGCGATGAGAAAAGCAGCATCCTATCTGGTGGGAACACATGATTTTAAGAGTCTGAGCACATGGAAAGAGGAAGTGCCAGACACTGTCCGGACGATCTACAGTCTGGACATCACACAGGAGGATCACTTGATACGGATTCGGATCAGGGGAAACGGTTTTCTCTACAATATGGTCCGCATTATTGCCGGGACACTGATGCAGGCAGGGCAGGGAGTGATTCGGCCAGAAGACATGGAAAAGATTCTGGAGGCAAAGGATCGCAGTGCAGGAGGACCGACGGCGAGGCCAGAAGGGCTGACGCTGGTATGTATTGAATATCCGGACGAAACGTGGAAATCCGGTCAGGAAATCGTAAAGCCGTTGTAGATTTTTTTTAGAAGAAAATGAAAAAATGGATATTGACATGATTTATCTTGTATAATATAATAGAAAAGCATGACATGGAGAGAAATGTTCTAGCCAAAGCCCCGGTGGAGCATTTTATCATATAACCAGTTTAAATATTCAAGGAGGTAAACCAATGAAGAGTTTTATGGCTAGTCCAGCAACAATTGAGAGAAAATGGTACGTAGTTGACGCTACAGGATATACATTAGGTCGTTTAGCATCTGAAGTAGCTAAAGTTTTAAGAGGAAAGAATAAACCAATCTTTACACCACATATCGACACAGGAGATTATGTGATCGTGATCAACGCTGACAAGATTGCTGTCACAGGAAAGAAATTAGATCAGAAAGTTTACTACAGCCACTCTGATTATGTTGGTGGGATGAAAGAGACAACTCTGAGAGAGATGATGAACAAAAAACCTGAGAGAGTAATCGAGCATGCAGTTCAGGGAATGCTTCCAAAGGGACCTTTAGGAAGAACCATGATGAAGAAACTTCACGTTTACGCTGGAGCAGAGCATGGTCATCAGGCTCAGAAACCAGAAGTGTTGACATTTTAAGCAAGGAGGTAAAGAACAGTGGCTAATTCAAAATTCTACGGAACAGGAAGAAGAAAAAAATCTATCGCAAGAGTATATTTAGTACCAGGAACAGGCAAAATTACCATCAACAAGAGAGATATTGATGAGTATTTTGGACTGGAGACATTGAAAGTTGTTGTTCGTCAGCCATTGGCAGCTACCGAGACAACAGATAAATTTGACGTTTTAGTAAACGTACACGGTGGCGGATTTACCGGACAGGCTGGTGCAATCAGACACGGTATCGCAAGAGCATTACTGCAGGTAGACAACGATTACAGACCAGCTCTGAAAAAAGCAGGATACCTGACAAGAGATCCAAGAATGAAAGAGAGAAAGAAGTACGGTCTCAAAGCAGCTCGTCGCGCACCACAGTTCAGCAAGCGTTAATCGGCTGGATTTTTACAATCGAAAATGCTCAAAAACCCCGGAAAATCAAGGTTTTCTGGGGTTTTCTTGTATCTGAAACGCTGATTTAGTGAACATCATGAAATACCATCGGTTTTTACATCATGAAATCGAAAAATATGAAGGGAAAAAGGAGCAGAAAACGGCTTAGACAAAAGAGCACTTCTGAAAATCCAAATAAGGGGGTTTTGCGCCCCAAAATAGATACTGCTAAAAGAAGGAGACAGTCCGATAAAAATCCAGAACCTTGAAAAATCCTGAATTTCTAAAGGACTGTCTCCTTCTTACCTATCAGGGGCAAAAATCGCTATTTCCCGACAGCCCCTGGGGGAGTTGAATAGGCGAAGCCTATTTTTTATAGATGAACTTGACTTTTTGATATGTGGATATATAATCTCATCTTTGACACTTTGAGAGTCAAGTAAGTGCCACAACTACTGATAAATGCTGGGGTTGTGGCACTTTGGACTATATACATGAAATATAGTA
>JALEVQ010000107.1 GCA_022788205.1 Robinsoniella sp.
AGCACTATATATTTAAGCATAAAAAATATATTTTGTCAAGCTTTTAAGATATCAAAAAAAGCCAGCAAATATGCCGACTGAGCGCAAATAGAAATCATATCAACTCCTAAGAATCATAGTGCTAAATCCTAAAGACGGGAATTGATGAACTTGCCAAATAATGAGAGACAAAGGTCCCTCTCTCCGTTCATGCGTTTATTCTGGCTGAAAAAATAGAAAGACTTGACAGATAGAAAAAGTTAGTGTTATAATCCAGAGCATAATCGTTTGAAGAGAGGACAGAGAGTCCTCTGATCCCGAGGACACCGATCACGGTGGACGAAGATTACAGAAAAATCGAGACTTATGACAGAATAGATTGCGAGCAAAAGAAGAAGGCAAAGGGGCCGAAAGGTTCCCTTTGCCTTCTTTTTTGTCACAGAGAAATTTCTCTGGAATAAATTTTACAGAAAAATATAAAGGAGGACTAAGATGAGACTGAATCCAAAAGAACAGGAAAAACTGATGCTGCATATGGCAGGAAATCTGGCAAAAGAGCGCAAGGAACGCGGTCTGAAGCTGAATTATGTGGAGGCAGTGGCATATATCAGCTCTGAACTGCTCGAGCTGGCACGCGATGGAAAGCCGGTTGTAGAATTGATGCAGCTTGGAACAAAAATTTTGACAAAAGATGATGTGATGGACGGCGTGGCAGACATGGTTGCTGAAGTGCAGGTTGAGGCGACTTTTCCAGATGGAACAAAGCTTGTGACAGTCCACAATCCTATTCAGTAAAGGAGGAAAACGACATGAAAATCGGTGAAGTGATCACACTGGACAGAGAAATTACGCTGAACGAGGGAAAAGCCACAAAGAAGATACTTGTCGCCAACACAGGAGACCGCCCTGTTCAGGTTGGATCTCATTTTCATTTCTTTGAGGTAAACCGTTGCCTGTCTTTTGACAGAGAGGCGGCATATGGATATCATCTGGACATCCCGTCAGGGACATCCGTCCGTTTTGAGCCGGGCGAGGAAAAGGAAGTACAGCTGACAGCGATGGGCGGCAGAAAACGTGTCTTCGGGCTGAATGATCTGACTTGTGCATGCGCTTCGGAGGACACGAAGAAGACATCTCTTGAAAAAGCAAGCCTGAAAGGATTTTTATAGGAGGAAGAACCATGAGCGTAAAAATTTCTGGTGAAAAATATGCGATGATGTACGGACCAACTGTGGGAGATAAGGTACGTCTTGCAGATACAAGCATTGTGATTGAAGTGGAAAAAGATTACACCACATATGGTGATGAAATTAAATTTGGAGGCGGAAAGACAATCCGTGACGGAATGGGACAATCTGTAAAGACATGCAGCAAGGATGGAGATCTGGATCTGGTCATCACCAATGCACTTGTCCTGGATTATACGGGGATCTTTAAGGCAGATATTGGAATCAAAGACGGAAAAATCAAGGGAATCGGAAAAGCAGGAAATCCAGATATCATGGACGGCGTGACACCGGGGATGACAGTGGGAGCTTCCACGGAGGCACTGGCAGGCGAAGGGCTGATTGTGACAGCGGGCGGAATTGACACCCATATTCATTTCATCAGTCCACAGCAGATTGACTGTGCGCTGTACAGTGGTGTGACAACGATGATCGGAGGCGGAACCGGTCCTGCTGACGGTACCAATGCGACGACATGTACGCCTGGACCGTGGAACATGAAGATGATGCTGAAGGCAGCAGAGGAGTATCCAATGAATCTTGGATTTCTCGGAAAAGGAAACTGTTCCGATGAACAGCCACTGATCGAGCAGGTCAAAGCCGGCGCAATGGGGCTGAAAATTCACGAGGATTGGGGTGCGACACCTGCCGTCATCAATCATTGTCTCAATGTAGCGGATGAGTACGATGTACAGGTTGCAATCCATACGGATACCTTAAATGAGGGCGGATGCGTGGAGGATACGCTTGCAGCAATCGCGGGACGCACGATCCACACGTACCATACAGAAGGGGCAGGCGGAGGACATGCTCCGGATATTATCCGCGCTGCAGGGTCAGAAAATGTGCTGCCGTCCTCCACAAACCCGACGATGCCGTACACGAGAAATACACTGGATGAACATCTGGATATGCTGATGGTGTGCCACCATCTGGACAAAAGGATCCCAGAGGATGTCGCATTTGCAGATTCCCGTATTCGCCCGGAGACGATCGCAGCGGAAGATGTTTTACATGATATGGGAATTTTCAGCATGATGAGTTCTGATTCTCAGGCGATGGGACGTGTCGGGGAAGTCATCACACGTACCTGGCAGACAGCAAGCAAGATGAAAGATGAGCGCGGTGCACTTCCGGAGGATGAAGGACATGACAATGACAATTTCCGCGCAAAACGCTATGTCGCAAAATACACGATCAACCCGGCGGTCACACACGGTATCTCAAAATATGTAGGTTCTGTGGAAGAGGGAAAATATGCAGATTTGGTATTGTGGAATCCAGCATTCTTTGGTGTAAAGCCAGACATGATCATCAAAGGCGGTATGATTATTGCCTCGAAGATGGGTGACGCGAATGCTTCCATCCCTACAACACAGCCGGTGTTATATCAGCCAATGTTTGCAGCACATGGAAAGGCAAAACAGGAAGCCTGCCTGACCTTTGTATCCAAAGCTGCGATGGAGGCACACGTAAAAGAGGCATACGGTCTTGAAAAGACCGTTGTTCCGGTGGAAAACTGCCGAAATATCACGAAAAAAGATATGCATTTCAATGACCGCACACCAAAGCTGACCGTTGATCCAGAGACCTATGAAGTGACGGTAGATGGAGAGACGATCACATCGAAACCGGCAGAAAAACTGCCTCTGACACAGTTATACAGTTTGTTCTGAGTAATCTGGTACAGGAGAGGAGAGGCATTATGTTAGGTGTGTGTTTGTTATTCGTAGGAATTGTCTTGATCAACAATGGATTGTGTACCTTCTACAAGGTGGATGGAAAATCTGCTGCGATCATGAATATTTTTACAGGCGGATTGTCTTTGTTTATCAATTTTGTAAATCTGGTGCAAGGCAATTATTATGCGGCTGGCACGGGACTTTTGTTCTGCTTTACGTATCTGTTTGTCGCATGCAGCAAGCTGATGGGATTAAGCCCGATTCCGTTTGCATGGTTTTCAACGTTTGTGGCGATCAATGCCGTGGTTTTTGGCACACTGGAAGGATTCATCGGAATCCCGGCACTCGGGATTGAGCCGGATGTGCGCTGGGCATTTATCTGGTATCTGTGGGCAATTTTATGGGGTACCTCCTTTGTGGAAGATATCATGGGAAAGAAATTAGGAAAGTTTGTCCCTGCCCTTCAGGTGTTTGAAGGGATTGTGACTGCGTGGATTCCGGGTGTCCTGATGCTGATCGGACGCTGGTAATTTTGGAGGCGGCACAAAGAAGGTTCCTCTATTAAAGAGTAAGGAGAAATGTGAAAAATGATTTGTGAAAAAATTCTTGGAAAGCTGCAGGAATTTGACAGCAGCGGGAAAGAAATCGAATATGTGGATATCGAATGGCATGAGGCATTTAAAAAAATCCATAAAAAAATGACGGACCATGCAAGGGAGATCGGAATCCGGATGGATGACAGTGTGCTGAAGCGTGGGCTGTTCCAGGATGATGTGATTTATCAGGATAATCACCTTTTGATTGTTGTCAATACGCCGCCGTGTGAAGTGATTGAGATTTCAATGGCGCCGGGACATGAAAAAATGATTCCAAAGGTCTGCTATGAGATCGGAAACCGTCATGCACCACTGTTTTTTGGAGATGAGGAAAACACGTTTGTGACAATTTACAATGAGCCGATGATGCAGATGCTTGTGGGAATTCACGGTGTGAAGGCAGAGAAAAAGATGAGAAAGTTAGAGTTTGACAGACGAATCTCTGCCTCCATCCACAATCATCATCATTAAAGCAAGGAGAAGATCATTATGGATCATCGATTTTATCTGTTGCAGGTGAATGACGCCTTGTTCCCGATCGGGGCATATTCTCACTCCCAAGGGCTTGAGACGTATATTCAAAAAGGAATCGTGAAAGATGAGACAAGTGCCGAGGCGTTCCTCACACAAAAGATCAGAAGAAATTTTTTGTATACGGAGCTGCTTGCCGCTCGTCTCTGTTACGAGAAAGCAATGCAGGGAAATCTGGAAAAGATTGAGCAGGTGGAGGAGATCTTGACTGTGTCGAGAGTCCCGATGGAACAAAGAGAGGCAGCAAAGAAAATGGGATCACGTTTTGCAAAGACGATCCGTGTGCTGAATGTACCTTTCACAAGTGATATTTTTGAGAGATATCTTAATGCAAGAGAGGGAAAAACGCTGAATCATTGCTGCATTTATGGTGTGTTCTGTGCGGCGCTTGGCATAGAGGAGGATGAGTCATTACTTCATTATCTGTATGCGCAGACCTCTGCGATGGTGACAAACTGTGTCAAGACGATTCCGCTCAGCCAGAGCAGCGGGCAGAAACTTTTGAAGGACTGTTATCCTGTTTTGGAGGAAGTTCTAAAGAAAGTGAAAGATTTGACGGAGGAAGAACTATGTCTGTCTGCTCCTGGATTTGATTTGAGAAGTATGCAGCATGAGCGGTTGTACTCAAGAATTTATATGTCATGACAGAAAAAGTGGTATTTGTTGAAGAGTACAAAGAAATATGGTCAAAAGCAGCGGATCATAGAGGATAGACAATAGATGGAGGAAAAAAGATGTCTTATGTAAAGATTGGAGTTGCAGGACCGGTTGGTTCTGGAAAGACGGCACTGATTGAAGCACTGTCCAGGAGAATGGCAGATCAGTATGAGATCGGTGTCATCACAAATGATATTTATACAAAAGAGGATGCACAGTTTCTGGCAAAAAACAGTGTCCTTCCTGTGGATAGAATCATCGGGGTGGAGACGGGAGGATGCCCTCACACGGCGATCCGGGAGGATGCTTCCATGAACCTGGAAGCGGTCGATGAGATGATGGAACGCTTTCCAAATCTGGAGATTCTGTTCATCGAAAGCGGCGGGGATAATTTATCTGCCACATTCAGCCCAGAGCTTGTAGATGCGACGATTTTTGTCATTGATGTCGCCGAGGGAGATAAAATCCCGAGAAAGGGAGGACCTGGCATCACGCGTTCCGATTTATTGGTGATCAATAAGATCGACCTTGCGCCGTATGTAGGGGCAAGCCTGGAAGTGATGGAGCGTGACTCAAAAAAGATGAGAGGGGATCGCCCGTTCCTTTTCACAAATATTCGCGGCGGTGAAAACCTGGATAAGGTAGAACAGTGGATCAAAGAAAATGTACTGTTGGAAGGTATGTAAACGATGGAAAATCAATTTGGAAGAATTTCACAGCTGCGCCTGACAACAGGTGTGGAGAAAGGAAAAACCGTTTTACGTGATCTTTTCTTCACAGCACCATATAAAGTGATGACACCTTTCCAGAAAAGAGATGGCGGAATTCAAGTGATGCCACTGTGTGCTTCAGCCGGGATCATGGAAGGAGACTGCCAGAAATTTTCTTTTCTGGTGAAGGAAGGTTCCAATCTGGAGTATCTGTCTCAGTCGTTTGAAAAAATTCACAAGATGAAAGAAGGATGCGCAAAGCGGGAGGCAGAGATTACACAGGAGAAAAATTCGATTTTTTTCTATCATCCGCAGCCGGTGATCCCGTTTCGCGATTCGGACTTTGAGAATCACATGGAGGTTCACCTTGAGGATGAGACGGCGAGATTTGCCATGGTGGAGATTCTCTCAGGCGGGCGCAAAGCGCACGATGAGATGTTTGCGTACCGCAGGTATCTCTCCAAAATTCAGATTTATCGGAAAGGTCAGCTGATTTACCGTGATTATACGCGGTATGAGCCTGATGAGATGGACATGGCAGGGCTTGGAATGTATGAGGGATACACGCATATGGCATCGATATTTCTGAGCACAGGTCCTGATAAGAGCTGGCAGGAGGAGATCGCACATCTTTTGGAGGAGACAAAGGAGTGTGAAGGTGCAGTCACAAGGCTGGTGCAGGGAGATTTTGCAGTGCGCATTTTAGGGACACGGGCACAGGTGCTGGAAGAGACAGCGGCACAGATTCTCGAGTCATATAAAAATTATAATAAACAGACATGACGCCTGACGGTGTCACTGCCAATCATACACGTTCACCGGATTGCTCCGTGCCTGCGGCATTTACGCACAATTTATTTTGGGACAGCTTGCTTTTGACAGCTTGCTGTCTTTTTTTTGTTTTGCGCGAAACGACCTTGAAACGGTGCGAAAGGCATTTTTGAAAATTGAGAAAGAAAAAGGCTTTTTATATAATAATCTCATAAAAAGTCGAGTGAAAATGAAAAGCTTTTATGAAACAATAGGAAGGGACGGGGAAACAAACATGAACAGAAACAGGAAAACATTATGGAAAAAGACTTTGGCAGTGACGGCTTCTGCGGCGATCATGACGACGTCTGTATCGGCTCTGGCAGCGAACTCTTATGTGACAGATAATACCGAGACGGTTATGCAGAATGCTTCTTCTGAGGGAGGCGGAATGGTGTACAACCTGGCAAAACCATCGGAAGAAGAGATTGCACAGCTGAAAGAGAAATATCAGGATTTATATGCGACACCTGAGACAGCGGGAGAGACAGAGTATCCTGCTGAATATCCAAGAGAACTGCTGACACCAATGACGGATGAAGAGATTGAGCCGATCGTAAATGCGCTGGTAAAAACGATGACGTTTGAGGAAAAGCTTGCTGTAATCGCAGATCCGGGCTGGGGAGCAGAGAAAGTGGAAAAGGGACAGGCGATGTATCTGCCGGGCGTTCCGCGCCTTGGTGTTCCAGTCGTGCGCCAGCATGACGGCTCAGCGGGTGTAGGAGCAATTTACCCTACAACGAATCTGCCGGTAGAAAATGTGGCAGGAAATACATTCAGCACAGAACTTGCAGGAAAATATGGCTCTGTGATTGGAAAAGAGCTGGTGTCGGTGGGATCGAACTGGGAGCTTGGAACACAGTTTGATTTGATGCGCGATATGCACTGGGCGCGTGCAAAAGATACATACGGTGAAGATTATTATCTGGCAGGTGAGCTTGCGACCAGCGAGACAATCGGTCTGCAGAGCCAGGGCGCAGGTGCACAGGGAAAACATATCGGTGCGTATGCGACGAACGGAGATGGACAGCTCTGGACATTTGTGGATGAGCAGACACTCCACACCGCTTATCTGTACACATTTGAGCAGCCGATCAAGCGCGCAAATCTGTCTCAGGTCATGACAACTTATACACGATTAAATGGATATTATACATTCTCAAACGAATATATGCTCAAGGATGTCCTGCGTGACATGTGGAACTGGAAAGGCGGTGTCATCACAGATGCCATGTCAACGAAAGAATTCACCACGATCCTGGGAATCGATTCTGAGATGGGAAAGAATTACAATACAGAAGGATATGTCCTGAAGTATATGGAAGAAGGGCTGTGTACCATGGAGGATATCGACACAGCAGTCAACCACATTCTTTGGTCTATGGGATATGCCGGATATCTTGGACTGGTGAAAATAGACGAAGAGAGCGGACTTGCCTATGCAGATTCCAGAAGGACGATCAAGGATGACGGAAGCATCCAGTATGTGATGGCGGGAACAGATGTCAGCGAAGGTGGAGACCGCGCAGTGATTGAGCTGGTGGACTCCTGGGCAGAAGATTATGCAGAAGGCATTCTGTATGAGGAAGACAATGCGATCGCTCTGGAAGTAGCAGAAAAGGGAATCGTTCTCGTGAAGAATGAAAATGATACACTTCCTCTGACGAGCGAGGATTACACAGGTGGAAACAAGATTGCACTGGTAGGCTGGGGTGCAGACAACATCGTCCCTGGCACAGGAACAGAGCGCTCCTATGGTTTCCTGAATTATATGACAACGCCGTATGAGGCGATGAAAGCGATGGCAGGCGAGGAAGCAGCAATCGAGGCGTATGTCCTTGACGATGAGTTTGGAACGACGATCCCGTCTGAGGTGATCTTTACCTCTGAGGAAGCTGACACAAACGGTTGGATTATGAACGGGGAAGAGACACCGGTATCAGAAATCAATTATCTGACCACATATGAGAATAATAAAAACAGCATCGACAATAGGGAAGATGGAAAAGCATTTGAGAACGGCACAGAAAACACATGGAGTGGTTACTTAAAAGCGCCTGAAGATGGTGAGTATGATCTGGTGATTCAGTCTCTGGGCGGAAGCGCAGAGGTGACGATTTCTTCTCTGGACGGAACGGTGATCGGCGAAGTTGCCGTACAGCAGCAGGGAGGATTCCCAGGCGGACCAGGAGGATTCCCGGGCGGACCTCAGCAGGAGACGGAACCGCCAGAGCCATCTGACACGTTAAGTGCATCTGCAAGCGGAACGCTGCCGACAGATGGATTTACAAAAGATGGTCTGAATGCCTCCAGTGTGACAGCAACCTTAGAGGCAGGAAAATTATATAAAGTGGACGTGACTTCCAGCGCAAACTCCGATGTCTATGACCAGCAGGTGAAACTGGCATGGATCACACCGGGAACAGAAGAGAAAGCAGAGGAAGCTGCGATTGCGGCAGCATCGGAAGAGGGAACCACGGTTGTCTATTTCGTCCGCATTGGACCAGAAGGTCACGGCGTCACGGTCACAGACGAAGATCTGTACATGTATGACGATGATTTAGAGACTTTAAAAGAGCTTCAGGCAGCTTGTGAAGAAGCAGGAAACAAATTGGTTGTTGTGACATACAACCGCACAGCATTTGCGTTCGACGGTGACTGGGAAGAAAATACGGATGCAATCCTGACCGCGTTCTATCCAGGACAGGCGGGGCAGCAGGCGATCGCCAATATTCTGCTGGGAGAGACCAATCCAAGCGGAAAATTATCCGTCACGATGCCAAAGACTTACAAAGAGACATTACTGTATTATGATCCGGAGTGGGATACAAACGGAAACGGCGAGTATGACGAAGGCGAAAGCTATGACGACTACCTGGCATGGCAGAGATTCGGAAGAGGCGGACAGAACTTCAAGGATCTGGAAAACGAATACTCTGCACAGTACAACGAGGGTCTGAATTTTGGATATCGCTGGTACGAGGAGGAAGGAATCGAGCCACAGTATGCATTTGGTCATGGATTGTCCTACACAACCTTTGCGTACTCCGATTTCACCATCACACTTTCTGAGGATGAGGATTATCAGTTTGACGTGTCTGTCACGGTGACAAACACTGGCGATGTGGCAGGAAGCGAGATCGTTCAGATCTATGCAGGAGCAGCACAGAATGTTCCGGATTCTGTCCAGACAACAAAGAAACAACTTGTCGCATTCGGACGCGCAGAGGATCTGGAGCCAGGTGAGAGTGCAACTGTCACGATGCAGATCAGCAAGAGAATGCTTTCCTACTGGTATACCGATCAGGAAGAGCTGACAGAGCGCGAAGATGGAACAAAAGACAAATGGGTTCTGGCGACAGGAGAGCGCGAATTGATGCTCGCAAAATCATCCGATGATATCGTCGAGACAGTTACTGTGGAAGTGACAGAATAGATGAGAAACTAGGGAAAGTGATTGTCAAAAAATTACAACTAAAATCTACAATTCCAAAAAAATTGATAATAGACTTGACAAATCATAAAAGATACGGTACATTCAAAGGTATAACAAAGACGTTTTGCGAAAGCAAAGCGTCTTTTTTTATTCCAGGAAAGTATTGAACTTTTCTGTGAAAAATTTTGAAAATCAGTTTTGTTTTTACCGGTACAGAGCAAGAGAAAAAGAGAAGAAGAGAGTGAACATTATGTATGAGATGGATTTAATCGACAGAACAGATTCCGTAAATGAACTGTTGGCACGATATGGTGTGAAGTTTGGTATATACAAAAATAATACGTTCCGGGAACAGCTCTTCCCTTTTGACGCAATTCCGAGGATAATCTCAAAGACAGAATTTGACCGTCTGGATAAAGGATTGCGGCAGAGAGTGAAAGCTTTGAATCTGTTTCTGGAAGATATCTATAATGAGAAAAGGATTCTGCGCGATCAGGTAATTCCGGAAGAGTTTATCTATGCCTCCAGCGGATATCTGGCACAGTGTGAGGGAATCCGACCGCCGAAAGATGTTTATTCCCATATTTCAGGCATTGATCTTGTTCAGGGAAAAGACCGGGAATGGTATATTTTGGAAGATAATCTGCGAGTTCCTTCCGGCGCCTCGTACCCGATGATTGCGAGGGAACTGTGCAGAAGATGCAGCCCGAGAACATTTCAGGAGTATCACATTGAGGACAACCGAAATTATGCGGATCTGCTTTCTCATGTGATGAATTATGTCAATACCGGGGGATTGACGGTAGTTTTGACACCGGGACGCTACAATGCAGCTTACTTTGAACATTCGTATCTTGCCGAGCGGACGCATGTGCCGCTTGTGAGCGGAAGCGATCTGGTCGTGGAGAATGATCATCTGTATTTTATCGATTATTCTGGAAAGAAAGAGCGTGTCGGAGCAGTCTACCGCAGAATCTCCGACGAATATCTCGACCCGATGAGCTTTAATGAGGAATCTGTGATTGGAATTCCAAACATTTTTGATATTTACAGAAAGGGTAATGTGGCACTTTTAAATGCCCCGGGAAATGGAATCGCAGATGACAAGGGAATCTACTATTTCGTTCCGAAGATGATCCGCTATTATCTTGGCGAGGAGCCGATTCTGAAAAATGCGCCGACGTATCTGCCGTTCTATCAGGAAGATATGACTTACACGATGGAGCATTTCGATGAGCTGGTGTGGAAGGATGTCGCCGAGGCAGGAGGATACGGTGTTGTCTTTGGAAGTAAGATGACAAAGCAGCAGAAAGAGGACTTTATCCGTCTTGTGAAGGCAGAGCCGCGCCGCTTTATCGCCCAGGAAGTCATCGACTTTCTGGATCTGGACATCATGGAAGAGGGAAAAGCGGTGCCGAGAAAGGCAGATTTGAGAGCATTCGTGCTCTCAGCAGAGGAACCGGTAGTGTGGAAGAGCGGTCTGACCAGATTTTCCAGAAATCCGGATTCGTTCATTGTCAATTCATCACAGGGAGGAGGATTTAAAGATACATGGGTGTTAAATCAGTAAATAATACAGATCGCCTTTATTGGCTTGGAAGATATTCAGAGCGCGTGTATACGACACTGCGTCTCTACGGAAGAAGTTATGACGAGATGATTGAAGAGATGGAGGGAGGATATGAGGGATTTTGTAAATCACTGGATATCCCGAACATCTATACTTCGGCAGAAAATTTCAAGACGCGTTATCCATTTGATGAGACGGATGTCAACTCCATCATGAGCAATCTCATCCGTGCCTACGACAACGCAATTGAGCTGAGAGAGGAGATTGGAAGCGAGGCACTTTCCTACATACAGCTTGCGATCTACGCAATGCAGAAAGCAAAGACGAGCATGTCTCCGATGATCGAATTTCAGAGAGTGCTGGATGATATCCTGGCTTTCTGGGGGATTGTCGATGATCAGATCCTTGATGAAAATACAAGAAATATTATCAAGGTAGGAAAAAGGGTAGAGCGGCTTGATCTGTATGGGCGTCTCCATCTCGGAAGAGAAGAGATCGATAGAGAAGTCAGACGTCTGGAAGGAAGAATCGACCGCTGCCGCATCCGCTATCGAAAAGAGTCGATCACTGCTCTGAAAAAACTGGCAGAGGAAGAGAAGCTGGATTACAGACAGATTGTTGCGGAGATAGAAAAAATTCTGGAGGTTTGATTACTTGAAAGAATTATGGTACCAATATCATTTAGAGATTTTGTTCTCAGAGCCGGCAAAAGATCATCGCTTTACTGTAAAAAGTATTCCACATTCCGATGAGAGACAGGAGATCATCGGGCAGAAAATAGAGATTGTTCCAAATGAATTTTTATGTGACAGCAGAGATTCCTTCGGGAATCTCTGTGTTTATGGAAACTCAAAGGGATGGTATGAGAAATTTGAGGTGCTGGTGGAGGGAACGGCAAAAACCGGATTGCTGCCATATGTCACAGAGACATCACCTGAAAAAATAGGAATCTTTAAATATCCATCGGTATATACAAAGCCGGGAAAGCATCTGAGACAATTGTTTGATACATTTGATTTTGCTGGATCCGACACAGTTCTGCCCAAAGTCATGCAGATGACAGAAAAGCTGTATGACATTTTTTCTTATCAGAAAGGTGTGACCGATATCTCGACGACGGCGGAGGAGGCGATGGAGAGAGGCGGCGGAGTATGTCAGGACTATGCCCATATTCTGATTGCACTGTGCCGCATGGCAGGGATTCCAGCACGGTATGTCGTGGGGATGATGGTGGGAGAGGGAGCAAGCCATGCCTGGGTGGAGGTGTTTTCCCAGGGAAAATGGTATGGTTTCGATCCCACAAACCGTCTGCTCGTGGAAGATCAGCACATCAAAATTTCTTATGGCAGAGATTACCGTGATTGTGTTCTGAATCAGGGTGTTTTTATAGGTGGAGGAAGACAGAGGCAGACAGTCCATGTCAAGGTGGAAGAGAGATAGGAAAGCAAGAAGGAGAATAGGAAAATGATAAAGACAGTGACATCGATTCTTCTTCCGGTGTTGGAGAGTCTGGAGATCAGGAAAAACAGGCTGGAATCGGAAGAGGCAGGAGAGAAAAAACGCATCAGTATCGTGACTGGAATTCACGGAGACGAGCTGGAGGGACAGTATGTCTGCTACGAAGTGGGGCGCAGGATTATGGAGCATCCGGAATCTTTGCATGGGATTGTGGATCTGTATCCAGCAGCGAATCCGCTGGGAATTGACTCGGTGACCAGGGGAATCCCGGGATTTGATCTGGACATGAACCGTCTGTTTCCTGGGACGAAGGACGGGGCGATGACGGAATTTATGGTGTCAGAGATTTTTCAGGATTTGCTGGGATCAGATCTGTGCCTTGACATCCATGCGAGCAACATTTATCTGACAGAAGTTCCCCAGATTCGGATCAATGAGCAGTTTCAGGAACAGTTAGTACCCTATGCAAAGAAAGCAAATATTGATTTTATCTGGGTTCACGGGGCAAATACCGTGCTGGAGGCGACGCTTGCACACAGTTTGAACAGTCGCAATGTCCCGACACTTGTCGTCGAGATGGGCGTCGGAATGAGGATCACAAAATCATACGGAGATCAGCTGGTGGAAGGCATCTTCTGCCTGATGAAAGAACTGGGGATCTGGAGTGGAGAGACGATCAAGCCGAAAAAGGCGATTATCTCTGACAAGCCAGAGGAGGTAGTCTATCTCAATGCGCCGGTCTCAGGCATTTTTTTAAAAGAGAATGAGCATGGCAGGAGAGTGAAAAAAGGAGAACGGATCGGGAAGATTCTGGATCCGCTCAGCTGCACGGTCCTGAGTGAAATCGTGGCTCCCGAAAGCGGCTTTTTATTTACCATACGAGAATATCCTGTGGTGGCGGAAGGATCTTTGATGGGTCGGATTCTTGTCGAAAAAGAGCACGAAGGGAGAGAAAAATAAGATGAGAAAGACAATTTTATATGAGATTTCTTCCCTGTATCGCCAACATTTTAAGGTGCAAGGGTATCTTTTCGGTGAAGGAGAAAAAGCGCTCTGCGTGGTAGGGAGTGTCAGGGGAAATGAATATCAGCAGATTTATATGTGTTCCCAGCTTGTGGCAAAATTAAAAAAGTTAGAGGAAGAAGGTCTGTTAAAGAAGGATCAAGAGATCCTTGTCATACCGACCTTAAATCCTTATTCTATGAATATCGGAAAGCGGTTTTGGCCTACGGACAACACAGATATCAACCGCATGTTCCCGGGATATGCGGAAGGGGAGACGACACAGCGAATCGCAGCGGGGGTGTTTGAAAAAATCTTCCCTTACAAGAACGGGGTTCAGTTTGCCTCTTTTTATATGCCGGGAAACTTTCTGCCGCATGTGCGTATGATGAAGACGGGGTATGAAAATGTGGAGAAGGCAAAGAAATTTGGACTTCCGTATGTGATCCTGCGCGATCCAAAGCCGTATGATACGACAACGCTGAATTACAACTGGCAGATCTGGGAGACCGATGCTTTCAGTGTCTACAGCACGACGACGTCTTCCATCGACGAAAAAAGCGCAGAGCAGACTGTGGAGAGCGTTTTGCGTTTTTTGGCGGCGGAGGGAATTCTACACTATCCGGATCGAGGGGGATATCGGTCAGAAGTCTTTCGGGATGCAGAACTTTTGACAGTGCGCCCAAAGAAGGCAGGGATTTTCAGAAGCAAGATTGAGGTGGGAGACAATGTGGAGAAAGGTGAGGTGATGGCAGAGATCTTAGATCCAGGTGAGGGCTGTGTCATCGAAAAGCTGGAAGCACCGCAAGATGGAACGGTTTTCTTCCGCCACACCGATCCTTTAACTTATGCAAGCACAGCAGTGTTCAAGCTGCTGCCGATTTGATTGAAAACAAAAAGGGGGTTGTCAAGTGAACTATAGAGAGAGAGTCAGTACGGGGATTGCAGGTTTTGACAAGACAATCGATATGCTGCGGATGGGCGACAATGTCGTCTGGCAGGTCGGAGATATCGAGAGTTATAAGAAGGTCGTCTACCCTTATGTGGAGCAGGCGAAAAAAGATAAAAGAAGAATTGTGTATTTTCGGTTTGGAAGCCATGAAAAGCTTCTGAGCGAGGAGGATGGGATCGCTGTGTATGATCTCGACGCAAGCCTTGGATTTGAGAGGTTTGCGATCACGGTGCATCAGGTGGCGGAGGCAGAAGGCACGAAGGTGTTCTACGTGTTTGACTGCCTGACAGAGCTTTTATGTTTCTGGTATTCGGATCTGATGATCGGAAACTTTTTCCAGGTGACATGTCCTTATCTGTTTCAGATGGATACCGTCGCCTACTTTGCGGTCGAGCGCAACTGCCATAATTTTGAGACCATTGCACGCATCCGTGAGACGACACAGTGTCTGATGGATCTGTATGATCTTGACGGGACGATGTATATTCATCCTCTGAAAGCGGATGGCAGATATTCGCCGACGATGTTTTTTCCGCATAAAATTGAAGGAAATCAGTCCTTCAGCATTACTTCAAGCTCAAAGGCGGCAGAGCTGTTTTCTGGCTTAGAGTGGAGAAAAAAACACACAGATTACTGGAACACCATCATGGAGCAGGCAAAAGAGACGATCGGAAAGACAAAAGAAGAGGAGGAAGCGATGAAGACGCTTCTGCTCAAGCTTCTGATCGGATCACAGACACGGCTGTTAAAGCTGTGTGAGAGACAGTTTACGCTGCGTGATCTTGTACACATCGCATCGAGAGAAGTGGGGACAGGATACATCGGCGGAAAGAGTGTGGGCATGGTGCTCGCAAGACAGATTATTAAAAATGCACATGGCGAGTATGGAGACTTAAAGAACTACTTGGAGCCGGATGATTCGTTTTTTATCGGGACTGATGTCTTTTATACTTATATTGTACAGAATGGAGGATGGGGGCTGTGGCAGCAGCAGAAGACAGAGACTGGCTATCTGACACTGTCCTCTCTGCTGAAGCAGAAACTGATGGAGGGATCTTTCTCTGGAAGTATCGAGGAAGAGTTCATTCACATCCTGGAATATTTTGGACAGTCCCCGATCATCATCCGTTCCAGCTCGCTTTTGGAGGATAATTTCGGCAACGCATTTGCAGGAAAATATGAGAGCGTCTTCTGCGTGAACCAGGGGACACCGCAGGAACGACTGAAAGCATTTGAGGATGCTGTGCGCACGGTCTATGCCAGCACCATGAATCAGGATGCTCTTCACTACCGCAAACAGAGAGGGCTCTCTCTGAAGGATGAGCAGATGGCGATTCTGGTCCAGAGAGTTTCCGGAGATTACTACGATGATTATTTCTTCCCGCACGCAGCCGGTGTGGGGAATTCTTCTAATCTGTATGTGTGGGAAAAAGGCATGGATATGAGTCAGGGAATGCTTCGGCTTGTGCTGGGGCTTGGCACACATGCAGTGGACCGCGTGATCGGAGACTATGTCAAGATTGTGGCGTTGGATGATCCAATGCGCCTTCCGGGACTGATTGCGCAGGATGAACAGAAATATTCCCAGAAAAAAGTAGATATGCTTGATCTGCGCAGCAATATCTGGTGCAGCAAGGATGTGTCAGAACTGGAGAAGATGGATCTCGGTGTGGATAAGAGCATGTTTTTTACCAAAAATATGGAAGAGGCGAGAAGGCTGTGGAATCTTGGCTACAAAGACCGTCCGATTCCAGTCACGCTAAATTTCAAGAAGATGCTCTCGAAGACCGACTTCCCGGATGTGATGAGAAGAGTGCTGCGCCTTCTGTCCACAGAGTATGACTATCCGGTGGACATTGAGTTTACGGTGAATTTCCAGCCGGATGACAGCTACCAGTTTAATCTCGTCCAATGCCGACCGCTTCAGACAAGAGGGCTGGGAAAGAGCAGCGAGCCGCCGAAAGAAATAGACAAGACAAAATGTCTGTTTTACTCTGAGGGAAATTTCATGGGCGGAAATATCCGGGTTATGCTGGACTATGTAATTTTTATTGATGTGCAGTCATATCTGGCGCGCTCTGAGCAGGATAAATATCAGACGGCGCGCTACATTGGAAAGCTGAATCAGATTTTGAAGGACAGACAGGTGCTCTTGATGGGACCGGGGCGATGGGGAAGTACCACGCCGTCTCTGGGAGTTCCGGTTCATTTCACAGAGATTAGCCGTATGACGGCGATCTGCGAGATCTCCTGCCAGAAAGAAGGATTGATGCCGGAACTTTCCTATGGAAGTCACTTTTTCCAGGATCTTGTGGAATCCGGTGTTTTCTATATCGCACTGTTCCGCGACCAGGAGAAGGTTTCCTTTAACGAAGTCTTTCTCGAAAAAGAAAATAAGCTGCCAAGCCTTCTGAAAGAAGCAGAAGGATTCTGTGATGTGATCAAAGTGGTAGAGGCAGACCAGATGGAACTGTATTCGGATATTCAAAGACAGCTTGTATTCTGCAAAGAGACAGAAAAAGAGGCAGATGCTTAAAAGCAGGTCATAGGAATTTATTAAGACTTTTTCTCTTTTTTTTAATAGGAACTTCTGGCTTTTTATGGTATAATAAAAACAAATAAAAAAATAGACAGGAGGGATTTCTATGAGAAAAATGAGAAAACTGAAAAAAACACGATGGCTTCTCGCGGTAATGGTTCTTTGCTGTATCTGGTCGTCTGGCGGCTGGCAGGGGGCAGATGTCGTCAAGGCGGATTTCTCTTATAAGGCATATGATTATATTTTGCCGGGAAGCAGCAATTACTATCTGACAGAAAGCGAGATTGCCGACATGTCACTTCAAGTATTGTGCTATGCGAGAAATGAGATTTATGCACGCCATGGCAGAAAATTTGATTCCTATGAACTGCAGAATTATTTTAATCAGCAGAGCTGGTATTATGGATGTGTAGAGCCGTGGGCATTCCAGAACAGTGTGCTCAATCAGTATGAGACAGCGAACGTAGAGCTTCTCAAAAACAGAGAGTTTACACTGAGTTCAAGCGGCTATGTGCTGGATCAGAGAGGATACAGCTATCAGCCAATCTATGATTATCTGTATGGCTCTGCTCTGTCTGACACGTATGTGTTTGCGGGAAGCGACACGCGCTATATTTCCCAGAGTGAGATCAACAGCATGACACTGCAGGAGATCTGCTATGCGAAGAATGAGATTTATGCGCGCCACGGAAGACTGTTCGACTCTCAGGAGCTGACGGATTTCTTTGCCACGAAGTCCTGGTATTACGGGTATATCAGCCCGTCGAAGTTCCAGAGCTCTGTGCTGAATACATATGAGGTGGCAAATATAGAACTGCTGAAAAATAATGAGTTTGCGCGCTCATCAAAGGGCTATGTTCTCGATCAGCCGGGCTACAATATCTATGCGGTGGGAGAGTATGGCAGCAAAGACAGCACGTACATTTTCTATGACAGCAACAGCCGTTATCTGACAAGCGCAGATGTGAGATATTTATCGCTCCAGCAGGTGTGCTACGCGAAAAATGAGATTTATGCGAGAAGAGGCAGACTGTTTGACTCGACGGAACTCCAGAATTACTTCAACCAGAAGACCTGGTATTACGGTTACATCAGCCCGCAGAATTTTGACTCTTCGGTTTTCAACATCTATGAGACGGCAAACATAGAATTTTTGAAAAATTATGAGTTTTCGTTAGATCCGAGAGGATATCAGCTCGATTAATGTGAAATGACAAGGATCTATATCAGCGATCATGACCATAGGAAAGTTTCATATGGATTTGTAAAGTAAAAATAGAACAAAGATTACACAGAAAAACAAGCATTTTCTGATCCTTTTTGGTGCACAGCATGAAAAAGGAGAGAGGAAAATGCTTGTTTTTTGTGGAAAATAGTTCGTCCGGTTATCTCTTTTTGAAATAGTATTTTTCAATCGCATTGATGATGCCGTACAGCATCATGGCGATGAGACAGAGAATGACGATACTCATGATTACCCAGTCGAGTTTAAAGAGATTGGCAGGCTTTGTGATGAAATCAGATACATGGTCTGACGGAGAAAGCAAGGGGAGCTGGGATGTGGGATGAAAAGATTGCGGGCGGCATAGGATAGCAGGGAAGAAAGAGATGAGAGATGTGAGGTGCCTATGGCTTTCGAAGTGTCTGGAAGAGAACAAGAGAGAAAAGAGAGAAGTCTGGCGGAAAAACAGTTCACGGTGCGAATCCTGGATCTCCTGGAAAAAAATCGGATGATTGATTTCGATGAAAAAGCAAAAGTGATGGTACTTCTTCGAAAAAGGGGAAGTCTTTGATGGTGCGTGCAGTGATTTACGCCAGGTGCAGTACAGAGGAAGAGAGCCAGAGGGAGGCTCTCGCAAAACAGGTGATGGAGGCGGAGGAATGCGTGCGCCAGCAAGGATGGCATTTGGTAGACGCTTATGTGGAGAGCTGTTCGGGGACGAGCACGAAAGGAAGAATGCAGTACTGCCGCCTGTATGAAGATCTGTCCAGGGACTGCTTTGACATCGTTGTCATCAAATCGCAGGACCGCCTGATGCGCAACACGAAGGAGTGGTATCTGTTTGTGGACCGCCTCTTATCAGTACAGAAGAGGCTTTACATGTATCTGGAACAAAAGTTTTATTGTGCCGATGATGCCTTGATCACGGGAATCAAAGCGATCCTCGCTGAGGAGTACAGCAGAGAACTCAGCAAAAAAATTAACAATGCACATCGTAACCGGCAAAAAAGAGGAGGTGCGGTGATCCTCACTTCGAACACCTATGGATATCGGAAAAAGAAAGACAAAAGTGTAGAGATTGTGGAGGAAGAGGCAGCGGTGAAGCGGCGGATGTATGAGTTGTGTGCAGCGGGGTATGGCTGCCGAAGCATTTCTGCCATTTTGCAGAGAGAGGGTGTTTGCAACAGAAGAGGAAAACCGTTTTCCGATTCTTCTATTCTCAGAATGATTCGTAATCCGATCAACAAAGGGACTGTGGTCATGAATCAAACCCACTACGATTTTGATTCCAAAAAAACAGTGAAAATTCCGAAAGAGGAACAGTATATCTATGACAAGAAAGTTCCTGCGGTGGTGTCAGAAAAATTATGGGCGGATGCCAACAAGGCGATCGAGAGCCGCAGAGAAAAGAGAGGGACGGTGAGAAAGGAGCGGGCAAATTTTTCCGGAGGCGATGAGCAAGAGAAATGTCTGGAGGAATATGCTCGGGGGAGAAATCCAGGAAAATCGTTCTTGAGCGGGAAAATCATCTGTGGTCTGTGCGGGGAACCTTACTATCGCACGACACGCCGAAAATATGGAAGTGGGGAGAAAATGTATGAGTGGAAATGCAAACGGTATTTAGAATGGGGGCGCAGGCAGGAAGAAAAGGCAAGACCACGGATGCGAAAAGTGGAGCGTGGATCGCAGGAAGGGTGTGACAATATCCATCTGCCAGAAGAGCGTCTCCTCGAATTGCTGCGTAAGAGAAGTGAAACAGAAGACCACATGAACACGGAATCGATGATCGCAGAGGTGATGGAGGCGCTCAAGATCGTTTTTGGGCAGAAAGACAGGTGTCTTCAGATAGAAAGAGACAAGAAACAGAAAGAATGGATCGAGTCACAGATGAGCAGACTGCTCGATAAGCTGCTTGCAGGAGTGATTTCAGACCGTGTTTACCAGGTAAGGCAAAGAGAACTGGAACAGAAGATAAAAGAGATCTCGGAAAAAATAGAAAAGATAGAAGGACAAAAAGAAACGGCGATGGATGGAAACCGACGGCTCTCACAGATCGAGCATTTTCTAAAAGACAACAACAAAGATATCATCAAAAAAGCGATGGATGCGGCGAGAATGGAAGCGATTGAAAAAATCGTGGTTTATCCTGAATATATGGAACTACAGTTTTCAAGAAAGAAAGGAGAAACAGGAGAGACATCCTGCGATGTGGGAGGAACATCAGTAACTTCTATGAAAAAAATAGAGTATGGTCATCTGTTTGACTATTATGGGCAAAAGCAGGAAGTGCGGGAAAAGATCATAGAGTTGATGGAGAAAGACCCCTGCATTCATGCAAAGCAGATCGCACGCGAGTTGGACATTAGTCTTTCCAAAGTCAATTATCAGATCGATGTCCTGAAAAAAGAAGGAAGAATCAGATTTCAAGGAAAAGGTGGAAAGGGAAAGTGGCAGGTTAGATAGAAAAAATGGTGGCAGCTTCAAAATCTTCTTGCCAGTTTTTTGGCAGTTTGATATTATTTTTATAGAAAAAAATTGTGGTATAGAGCAAAATGCATAAAAAATCAAGATTTCAGGTACAAAAAATCTGATTCAAGATGTGAGGAAGGTTTTATGGGAGTAGAAGAAAAGAAAATATACACATTGAATGATATTGCAGAAGAACTCGGAGTGAGCAAGACGACCGTCTCGCGGGCGATTTCAGGGAAGGGACGAATCAGCCAGAAGACAAAGGAGAGAGTTCAGCAGTTTATTGAAGAACACAATTATCGGCCGAATGTCATGGCAAGAGGGCTTGCACAAAATAAGACATATAATCTGGGACTGATTTTGCCTATGGATTATGCTGCTACCGAGTTTTCTTTTTTTCGGGAATGCATGAACGGAATCTGCGAGACAGCTGCACAATATAATTATGATGTTGTGGTGGCGATCGTGAATGGGGAGGATATGACGCAGATTCAACGTTTAGTCATAAACCGCAAGGTCGATGGCATTATTTTAAGCCGGACGGCAGTCAGCTCCGCCGCACAGACCTATCTGAGAGAAAATCAACTTCCCTATCTGGTCATCGGTCCTACAGATGATCCGAAAGAGCTTTCCGTGGACAATAAAAATGAAGAAGCATGCGAGGAGCTCACCAGCATCCTGCTGATGAAAGGGATCCAGAAGTTAGCTCTGTTTGGGGGCAGAGAGTCGTACTGTGTGACGAAGAGCAGATATGAGGGCTTTTTGAGGGCATATCAAAATGCCGGGATCGCACTGGATCCATCTCTTGTGATAGTGGAAATAGACAGTGCGATCAAGGCAGATCAGGCGGTGGAAAAGGCATTGGCGGAGAAAGTGGATGGGATTGTGTGTATGGACGATATCATTTGTTCTCAGGTTTTGAATTGTCTGAGAGAGCGGGGGAAAAAGGTTCCACAGGATTTAAAGATCGCCAGTTTTTATGACAATGAATATCTGGAAAACAATAATCCGACGATCACGAGTATCCGTTTTGACACAAAAAAGCTTGGAAGCAATGCGTGTTTAAAATTGCTTCAGGTGTTAGAGGAAGAAGTGCCAAAGGAAGAGTACCTTATGAATTATCAGGTGATTTTGAGAGAGTCCACAAAATAGAAGAATAGAGCAAACGGTTGCGCTAAACAGAAAAAACGTTGTGCATAATATCAAAAAAATAAACTTTATTTTCAATAAAACTGTATAATTGACAAGAAAAACAGGAAGCGTTATACTAAAAATACGAGCAAACGATTGCGCAAATTGTGCAAAAAGAAAACTATAGGAGGTAGAAAGAATGAAATTAACAAAGAAAGTGATCGCACCAGTGGTAGCGATGGCAATGATGGCATCTTCCACAGTATGTGTCAGTGCAGCAGATGAGGCGATTGAACTGACTCTTTGGGGAGCAGAGGAGGATCAGAATCTTCTGAAAGATCTGGTTGCTAAATTTGAAGAGACGTACTCGGATTACAAATTTAATATTCAGATCGGTGTTGAGTCCGAATCCACAGCGAAAGATACAATTCTGACCGATGTTGAGGCAGCGGCAGATGTGTTCGCGTTTGCGAGCGATCAGATCTATGATCTGGTAAATGCAGGGGCACTCGCAAATCTGGATGAGTATGATGCAGCATTCCAGCAGGTGGTTGGAAAATCGCTTGATGATGTGAGAGCAGCAAACAGTGAGTCTTCTGTGGCAGCAGCTACCGTAGATGGAAATCTGTATGCGTTCCCGATGGCAGGAGACAACAGCTATTTCCTGTACTATGATTCGAGTGTGGTATCTGCAGAAGAGGCTGGATCATGGGATACTCTTCTGGAAGCAGCAGGAAAAGCTGGCAAAAAAGTCGGAATGACACTTTCCTCAGGATGGTATAATGCAGGATTCTTCTACGGCGCAGGATTTACCACAAGCCGCAACGCAGATCAGTCAACAAACATGGATTGGAACGGAATCAGTGAAAAAGGCATCTCAGGTGTGGATGTAGTGAAATCGATGCTGAACATTGCTGGAAACAGCGCATTCCAGGCAGTGGCAGACGGTGATCTCTCCAACCAGATCAACGGAGGCGGACTGTGTGCAGTGATCTCCGGTACATGGGATGCACAGGCTGTACAGGGTGTGTTTGGTGATGGATATGCAGCGACAAAACTTCCTACCTTCACAGTTGGCGATGAGCAGGTACAGATGGGATCTGCATTTGGATATAAATTTATCGGTGTCAACGCATATGCTGAGAACATTGGATGGGCAGCAGTTCTTGCAGAGTTCCTGACAAATGAGGAAGCTCAGACAGAACGTTTCGCAGCACGCCAGATTGGACCGACAAACTTAAATGCAGTATCTTCTGATGCAGTACAGGAAAATCTTGCAATTGCAGCTGTAATCGCACAGTCTGAGTTTGGTGTGATCCAGGAAGTTGGAGGAAAATACTGGGATCCGACCGCTACTTTCGGCGAGAACATTGCACAGGGAAAATTATCGGCTGATGATGACGAGGGAATCCAGAAAGCACTCGACACACTGGTTGAAGGTGTAACTGCACCGGTAGAATAAAGAGAAATGAAAGAAGTCCCCACCTTTTTTCCTGTACGTAAGCAGAGAGCGACAGGGTGGGGATTTCTTTATGTCATGAAAGAGAAGAAGGGCGGATGTGGGTCTCCGCCTAAAAACGGATTTTATTCTGCCGAAGGAGGGATTTTATGGAAAAGCAAAGCAGCCATTCCGCCACAGCAGCAGTGGGTGGTTTTTTTAAAGCCATTGGCAGGTTTTTCAGTGAGTTTGGAACCGCAGTGGTACAGGGTGACATCTGGGTAAAATTGTCTTTGCTGTGGATGGGCGCGGGATATGCGCGCAGAAAACAGTATGTGAAGGCTGTCATCATGACAATCTTGGAAGTGGCTTTGATTCTGTTCACCGTAAATTTCGCGATGGATTACGTTTCGAAGTTTTCAACTCTTGGAACGGTGAAGCCGGAAAAAGTATTTAACATGCAGACGATGAAGAACGAGTGGAATGACTATGACAACTCGTTTCAGATTTTGCTGTTTTCTCTGTTCAGTTTTGTAGTGTGGTTTGCGGCTTTTATCGTCTGGATCAAAAATGTCGTGAACGTTTACAAATTGCAAAAAAGAGCGGAAGCCGGAAAACATATCAATACTTTTAAAGAAGATTTAAGAAGTTACAAAGAAGAAAAATTTTATGTCACATTGCTGACACTGCCTGTGCTGGGCGTTGTAGTGTTTACACTAATTCCGATTCTGCTTTTGATTTTTGTGGCTTTCACAAATTATGACCAGAATCATATGCCGCCTAGCAACCTGTTTAGCTGGGCGGGATTCAGCAACTTTTTGAGCCTGTTTGGCGGAGGCGGTCTGACGGTTTCGTTTGGATATTCGTTTGTGCGAGTTCTGGGATGGACGCTGGTGTGGGCATTTTTTGCCACATTGACCACATACATTGGAGGTATTTTACTGTCACTCCTTCTAAACAGCAAGAAGACGAGAGTGCCGAAGCTGTGGCGCACACTGTTTATTGTGACGATCGCTGTGCCGCAGTTTGTATCGCTTTTGCTTGTGCGAAATTTCTTTTCCAATGGAGGAATCGTCAACACAATCTGTAATAATATCGGATTGACGGGATTTTTGAGGGATATCGGACTGATCTCGACAAGCTACATTCCGTTTTTATCAGCGCCGGGCTGGGCACATGTCATGATCATCCTGATCAATATCTGGATTGGCGTCCCATATCAGATGCTGATTGCCACAGGTGTGCTGATGAACCTTCCGTCTGACCAGCTGGAGAGTGCGAGAGTGGACGGCGCTACCCCGTTTCAGATTTTCCGAAAAATCACCATGCCATATCTTCTGTTTGTGACAGGACCGGCGCTGGTGACCGATTTTGTGAAGAACATCAACAACTTTAACGTGATCTACCTGCTGACAGAAAACGTGTACACAACCACAAACCAGGCGATGGCAAATTCTCAGGCAAAAGAAGTAGATCTTCTGGTGACCTGGCTGTTCCGATTGACACAGGATTACTACAACTACAAGATGGCTTCCGCGATCGGTATTGTCGTCTTTATCATCTGTTCCGCATTTACGCTGATTGCGTTTAACCGGATGATTAAGGGAGATAAGGAGGGAACGTATCAATAATGAGAAAGATGAAGAGTAATCGTACCTCGACGATTGTATTACATAATGTATTTATCGGAGTTCTGGCATTTATCTGGCTGATTCCGATCATCTGGCTTTTATGCACCTCTTTCAGTGCGGGATCAGGAATGAATACGAGCACCTTTTTCCCGAAAGAGTGGAGTGCGATCAATTATGTGAAATTGTTCCACCCGGATTCTGTGGCACAATTCCCGCAGTGGTTTATCAATACCTTTATCATCGCCTGTGTCACCTGCGTGGTCTCCACGATGTTTGTATTGATGGTGGCGTATGCGACTTCTGTGATGCGCTTCCCGATGAGAAAACCATTGATGAATCTGGCAGTTATCTTAAACTTGTTTCCAGGTATGCTGGCGATGATTGCGGTTTATTTTACATTAAAATCATTCAACCTGACAAACAGTTATATAGGTCTGATCATGGTCTATTCAGCATCCTCAGGTCTTGGATACCTGATCGCAAAGGGATTTTTTGACACGGTTCCAAGAGCGCTGTGCGAAGCTGCGCGCATTGATGGGTGCAGTGAGGCGAGAATCTTCTTTCAGGTTGTCCTGCCGATGAGCCGCCCGATCGTTGTGTACACGGTCATCAGCAGTTTCCTGGTTCCATGGATGGATTTCGTCTATGCCAAGATGATTTTAAATGCCGGTATTTCTTCAAAATATACGGTTGCAATCGGACTGTACAAGATGTTGGATAAAAGCTTGATCAACACCTACTTTACACAGTTCTGTGCAGGCGGTGTGCTGGTTTCTATTCCGATTTCCATTCTGTTTGTGATTATGCAGAAATTCTATGTGGAAGGCATCACAGGCGGCGCAGTCAAAGGCTGATAGAAGAAAAAGACAAAAGTTAGGAGAAGAGCATGAATACCACGATGGGAAAACGGGGTGTCGTCTGGAAAACACCAGATATCACAGCAGATGGGCTGAAAATGTTTGCCTGCATCACGATGTTGATTCAGACAATCGGAGTTGTAATCGTAGAAAACGGAATGATTCATCTGAGTCAGTATACACAGGAGACGCTCAACCAGGCACTTCAGGAAGATTCACATTTGATGATGCTGGCGGGAATTGGATCCATGATGCAGCTGGTCGGAGGACTTGCCGTGCCAATTTTTGCATTTTTGCTTGTGGAAGGATTTCGAAATACGTCCAGCTATAAGAAATATTTGCTGTCGATGCTGATATTTGCGCTGGCAAGCGAGATCCCGTATGATTTTGCGATGACAGGAAAAATCGTAGATCTTTCCAGCCAGAACGCCCTGGTGTCGATGACGATCTGTCTGATGATGCTGTATTTCCTCCAGATGATGAAAAAGCAGACAGGCGCTCTGAGTATCATCTTGCAGTGCCTGATCGTGTTCGGTGCAGTGATATGGGTGAGCTTGTTCCGCGCCGAGTTTGGATTTTGTATGGTGCTGCTGACGGCTATTTTCTATCTTTTTTATACAAGAAATGTGTTAAAGACACTGCTTGGAGTGGTAGTCAGTCTTTTGTATGTGACAGGTCCGATTTCGTTTTACGGGATCTGGTGTTACACAGGTGAGAGAAAAGACAGACTCCCGAAATATGCGTATTATCTATTTTATCCGCTGCATCTGCTGGTGCTGGGGATGATTGTCAAAATTTTTATGAGCTAATGTTCTCTTTATCGTTATCGCGAGATGGGAATTTAACGGTTAAGAGAGATAGGAGGACTTTGCGATATGGAATTTAAAACTCAGAAATTGCTTCACGGTGGAGATTATAACCCGGAACAGTGGCTGGACAGACCCGATATTCTGGAAAAAGATATCGAGATGATGAGAGAAGCAGGATGCAACACGGTGAGCCTTGGAATTTTTTCCTGGTCTATTCTGGAACCGCAGGAGGGCATCTATCATTTTGAATGGCTGGAAGAGATCATTGATCGTCTGTACAGCAGAGGGATTTCCACGATTCTTGCAACACCGTCGGGAGCGCGACCTAAATGGCTTGCCGACCGATATCCAGAAGTACTTCGTGTGGATGGTGAGAGGAGAAGACAACTGTTCGGTTTTCGACACAATCACTGTTACACTTCGCCGATATACCGGGAAAAGACAGCGATGATCAACAAAAAGCTGTCGGAACACTTTGGCAGTCATCCTGGGGTCATCATGTGGCATCTTTCCAATGAGTTGGGGGGAGAATGTCATTGTCCACTGTGCCAGGAGGCATTCCGCGGATGGCTCAAGGAAAAATATGGAACAATCGAGGAGCTGAATAGACGGTGGTCTACAACCTTTTGGAGCCATACATATCAGAGCTTTGATCAGATTGAAAGTCCGTCTCCGATCGGTGAGACGCAGCTTCATGGCTTGAATTTGGACTGGAAGCGATTTGTGACACACCAGACGATGGATTATCTGAAAAATGAAATTCAAGCCTTGCGAGAAGGTGGAAGTACGCTTCCGGTGACAACGAATCTGATGTATTATTTTCAACAGCTTGACTACTTTAAGTTGGCAAAGGAATTGGATATCGTCTCCTGGGATACCTACCCTACCTGGCATAAAGAGGCGGTTATGGAGACGGCATATGATAACGGGATGTGCCATGACCTGATGCGATCCTTAAAGAAAAAGCCCTTTTTTCAGATAGAATCATGTCCGACTTCGACCAACTGGCAAGGTGTCAGCAAACTGAAAAAACCGGGTGTTCTTTTTTCGCAGTCAATGCAGGCGATTGCACACGGAGGCGAAGGGGCAATGTACTTCCAGATTCGTCAGAGCAGAGGCGCTTCGGAGAAATTTCATGGTGCAGTGATTGACCACTATGGCGAAAAAGATACGAGAGTCTTTCAGGAAGTAGCAAAGACAGGGAAGGCGCTGAGACAAATCTCGGAGATCGCAGGGAGCGAGGTAAAGAGTCAGGTGGCGATTGTCTATGACTGGGATAGCCAGTGGGCGATGGAGGACTCCCAGGGACCGAGAAATAAAGGTTTGCATTACCATGAGGTACTGCTGAAGTTTTATCGCGGATTTCGAAAGCTTGGATACAATGTAGATTTTGTGGACATGGACTGCGAGATCGGGGGATATAAAGTGCTTGCCCTTCCAATGTGCTATATGTTTAAAGAGGGATTTGCACAGAAAGTGCGCACCTTCGTGGAGCATGGCGGTATCCTGATCAACACGTACTGGTCGGGAATCGCGGATGAGACGGATCGATGCTATCTCGGCGGGACACCGCATGGTCTGATGGATGTGCTAGGCGCAAGGAGTATGGAGATTGACGGGCTGTACGACTGGGAGGAAAACCAGATGGTCCCACTGGAAGACAATGTGCTGGGACTTTCAGAGACGTATCAGTGCAAATATCTGTGTGATCTTCTGGAGCTGAGAGGAGCAAAGCCGGTCATGGTATACGGGAGCGATTTTTATCAGGGATATGCCGCTTTGACGGTCAATGCTTACGGCGCAGGGGAGGCATGGTATGTCGCTGCCGATGCAGAACAGAGATTTTATGAGAAATTTATCGAGAGGCTGATGAGACACAGCAGGCTTACTGGTGTGCTGGACCAGGAGATCCCGCAGGGACTGGAGGTCACTACCAGAGAGACAGATGAGTTCCTCTATTATATCTATCAGAATTTTGGGACAAAACCAGTCAAGATTCCATTGCCGCAGGGCAAGGTGGAAGTCATCCACGGCGAGCAGGATGAGGAACTTCCTGTCTATGAGATGGTGATTGTCAAAAAGAAGAAAGAAGACACAGAAAACAGACATGATGCCTGAGGGCGTCACGATTTAGCGTCTCTCGTGTCCGTGCAGTCAGGTGCACAAGTGCCCCGTCTGCCGTTCACTGAGACTGGGCTTTTAGTAAACAAAGCTGTCGCAAAGAGCTTTCGAAGACTGCCTGACTTATAGGGAGGTGCGAAGAGGTTGCGGCAGCTTTTCTTTTGTGGTTGGGAGGCGAAGAGGGAGAAGGTTTTTGGGGAATAAAATTGACAAAAAATCAAAAAAAGGATACGATTTATCTAAAAGAAAAATGGATTGGGATCCGTTTTGCAGATGTGATGAGGAGGATGTAGAAAATGAAGATTGTAGAGGCAAAAGAAGCAAGAGAACGGCTCACGATGCCGGTCTGTATTGAGCTGATGAGAGATGCTCTGGCACAGCTGGAGGCAGGCAATTATACACAGCCGCTTCGGTCCATCTCGCTGCTCCCGGGAGGAGAAAAATTTGGATTTATGCCGGCATGGCTGGGGGACTGCTATGGGGCGAAGGTCGTGTCAGCCTGCCCACGCAATGCAGGGACAGGTTATCCGTCCCATATCGGGTATGTCTTATTGTTTGAGTCAGAGCACAGCTGTTTTGAGGGGATGGCAGATGCCTCTGTCATCACAGAGGTTCGCACAGGAGCTGTGTCTGCCGTGGCAACGGATCTGCTGGCGAGAAAAGATGCGCACACACTGGCAGTGATCGGGGCAGGAGCACAGGGGAGATCTCATCTGGCAGCAATGAAAGAAGTAAGAGAGATCACATC
Organism: Robinsoniella sp.; assembly: GCA_022788205.1. Classification (GTDB taxonomy): domain Bacteria; phylum Bacillota; class Clostridia; order Lachnospirales; family Lachnospiraceae; genus JAGZHZ01. The sequence goes on from JALEVQ010000107.1 coordinate 29,575, forward strand.
GGTCCGTGTGTTTGACCAAAATAAAGAATCGATGGAGCGCTATTGCAGGGAAATGAGTGCACTGCATAAAATTCCGGTGACACCGGCAGAGAGTGTGGAGGAGGCTGTGGCGGAGGCAGACATCATCTGCACAGTTACGCCGAGCAAAGAGCCGTATCTGAAAGCACAGTGGATCAAGCCGGGAACGCATATCAATGCTGTCGGAGCGTTCACACCTACAGCAAGAGAGGTGTGCAGTGATCTGATTGCGAAGGCAAAACTCTACGCAGATCAGGTTGAGGCGATGAAAAAGGAATGCGGCGAATATCTGATTCCTCTGGCAGAGGGTGTGATTGGGGAAGAACACATTCAAGGCTCTATCGGTGAAATTTTGCTGGGAAAAGTAAAGGGAAGAGAAAAGGAAGACGAAATTACATTGTTTGATGCACTCGGGCTTGCGGTGGAGGATGTCGCCTGCGCAAGATTTCTGTGTAAAGGGAATATACAGTAAGAGAACAGGAGGGACAAGAGTGGGTAAGAAAAAAGGAAAGAGGATATTGGCGGCAATGATAGCCGCACAGATGATTTTTGGGCTGGCGTCGCCGGCGCAGGCTTCTGAACTACCGGTACAGACGGAGCAAACAGAGAAGGAAGAAGAAAATCAGGTGAAATATGAGGCAGATTTCGCTTTTTCTTCCGGCGTCGAGACACATGAGGTGCGGATGGATGAGCAGATCATCTTAGTGGATCTGGAATGGATTTGTAAGGAGATGGGACTGGATGTGTGGGTCATCCCGAGTAACCAAAAGAGTCTTCAGACAGCATCGAAGGCGTTGTATGCGGTGTCTCAGACGAGCGATGTGCCAGGTCAGTATCAAGAGCGCGCAGCGTCGCTTCTTGAGGATGCGATGGGGGAAGAGGATCTGTGTGTGATCGGAAAGGTTCGAAAACGCGCAGACAGTGACTTTGCCCTGTCCTTTTGCAGCGGGCTGGACTTTGCGGTGGTGGAATCGAAGTATATGGGAATCATCTACGCAGAGCTTGGCGCAAAGATGCAGATGGAAAAGGTGGATGGAACATATCGGATTTGGGTTCCGCTGGTTCCATTCCTGCAGATGGTGGACAGTTATGCCTGGAGGACGCAAGACAATGAGATCGGCATCGCAGATTTCTGTGAGACTGCGGTTGATCTTTTGCATGACAAGAAGCTGGATCAGTATGACTACGATGTCATGGAGGATTCTGGTCTGACGGAGAAGGAACTTGCGATTGCGATCGGCTATCAGGATTTTTATGACGGCATCAAAGGTTTGTTCCAGGGCGTGGTAAATTTAAGCTGGGACGGTGTGACAGGTGCTTTTAAAGACTTTGCCGGAAATGACGAAAAAGGCGGAGAGACGCTTGCACTTCAGATGTGCAGCTACACGACAGAAGAATATGACGCAATCTCGAAATTAGCACAGAATACAGCGAATGCGGCGAGCGTGTGGAGCAATGTCCAGATGGAATTGTTTGAGAAATACACGGAGGTGATGAAGGACGATGCAGAGTATTTCAAACAGTTGGAGACGGAATTGTTTGAAAAATTGAATCAGTCTTCTGCGTCGGACAGAGGAACGCTGTTTAAAAACTGGGATGACGCGGCGGCAAAAGCAGTCGATCAGGCAAAGAAAGCAAAGACAGCGGATAGCATGTTCGAGACATTTGAGGCGATGGCGCCGGTGATCAATGTCGCAGTGAACGGATTTTTTGCGTACACAACGCTGATCTCGGAGCTGAATCAGACAAATGAGAATTATATTCAGTACATGGATGACTTCCTTGAGGCGCGCAAGAAACTGTCGACGAAAAGCGTGTCAGAGGAGGCAATCAAAGCATTGCAGGAGCGAATCAAGCTGTACCAGTCCAAAAATCAGTCCGTCTTCTCCGATGCGTATCTTGACATCTGGGCAGAGTTTGCCTGGGATCAGGGGATCAATATCATTGCGGAGGAGCAGGTCGGAAACATTGGAAAGATTCTGGGGACAGGGTTAAAATCACTACTTTTAAAAGGTCAGCTTGTCTCACTTGGATGGGATCTGGGCGAGATGCTGATCAATAAAGTGACAGACGGTTCTCTGGAAGCAGCAGACAATCTCAGGATGGCGCTGTACAGCATGATTTTCCAGGAAGAATGTAAGCAGATCATCTCAAAGACAAAGACGAATATCCGCTATCAGGGCAGTAAGACAAATCCTGTTTTTGACGAAACACAGCTTGAGGATTATATTCCGCTGGAATGGTGCAGGCTGAAATCCTTCTATGTGACGCGCTATAACGCAGTCAAATTTTATGATTCATTCAAAGATGATGAGAGATATGAGAAAGCCTTTGGAGATGACTTGCGCAAAAACAGAGAGCTTGCAGAGAAAATGGCGGTGTTGGTGTGCGGAAAGCTGGGATTGACACAGACAAGCGTAGAGGAAGCAGAATCCTCTTACGGCGAATACCATGAAGTGTTATATCCTGCAGTGAGAGAACAGGCTCCTGTCATCAATAACGGTGGTCTGTATGTGAAACAGGGAAAAGAGACGTATTACTGGCAGAGCGATGCACAGAGCTTTGAGAATGAGGCAATCTTTGGAAATTATAGCAGTTACCCGCAATATCACACAAACACGCTGATGAGAATTACAGAAAAAGAAGGGGAGGAGACTATAAGAGAAGCGCTGTTCCAGATGGAAGGCACAAGAGAGATTTTCCTCATGAAAGACCGTTTCTATTTCCAGACACCGGTAGAGGGAGATACCTGGAAGACGGAGGTGTACTCGGTCGACAAGAATGGAGAAGATTATACGTACTATGGGATTGGAAGTCTGCTTGCCGTAGATGAAGAAAATCAATGTCTGGTACTTCAGAGACAAAATCCGGTCTTGGAAGAGGAGGAGGTCGTGCTCTTATCCGTCGCTGAGGGCAAAAAGCTTGCGACATTGCCTGCACAGCCATACAGAGAATTTATCGGATTTTATGGCGATGAGATGTATATGGTTGGTCAGGGACAAGAAAATGACCGTTATTACGATGTGATTTTTGCTGTCAGCCGCGATGGAGAGGAGTGTCGGACGGTCTTAAAGCTGTCAGATCTTGATTATTACAATGAGTGGAGTGAGACGGCAGGTGCCGTTCAGAACACGCAGATTCTGGACGGAAAACTGTACTGTTCGATCGGCATCTATGCGGGAACGGGAAACTTTTACCAGGGCGGAACGATCGTCAGTGTGGGACTGGACGGAAGCAATCCACAGATTGTAGCAGGTGCGAGAACGATGAAGGAGGGACAAAAGTGTACGGAGAAATTCTGCGTTTACCAGAAAGAAGAAAATGGAGAAAAGACGACGTTTCTTCTGTATCGGTACAGCGATGAGACGGAAGCAGTCGTACATGTAAAAAATCTGGAGACAGGAGTGGAAGTCACACAGAGCGGCGTGGAAGGCAATCTTCTGGAACCGTGCTGGGAGGAGATCAATGGCAGCACAGTGTGCTACCGTTACCTGGAAAACGGAGACAAGCAATATTTGATTGCCCCTGCCGATTATCAGCAGGATAGCATGGGAGCGAACCTTTTCTACCAGCAGAATGCGCTTTTTAATATCAAAGATGTCGAAGTGGTGGACAACTGGGTGTACTATACGACAGAATATAGCCTTCACAACTCAGAAAATGATTTTGGCTGGAGATATAGCTATCAGCGCCAGAAGACAAGAATATACCGAAAGAATCTGGAGACACAGGGACGAGAACTCCTTTATGAGTATTAAAACATAAGACGAGAAAAATTTTGTTGGCTGTCTATACGAAAGAGTAACCGAAATTCTTAAGAAAAATATAAATAACGGCAGAAATGAGAAGTATGGTATACTAAACTAAGAAGAAAATCTGTGCATAGGCAGTTTCACAACAAAATCATCATGTGATTTTTACTGGATCTGGCTATGGAAGCGTGTAAAGGGGGAAAGAATATGAAACGTAGATTGAAAGTATTTTGTACTGTGATGCTGGCAGGAACGGTGGGTTTGCAGGTCCATGCAGCACAGACAGTGACGTCCGCACAGACGGAGACGGCAAAGGAACAGGAAGTTCAGAAGCCAAAGATGACGCTGGAGGAATACCCCAGAATCGATGGGTCACTTGCGTGTGTACCGCTGTGCGAGGCTTTGGCTGTGGAGATGACGGGATGCAGCAAGGCGGAGGCGGAGGAGACGATGGCCGCTTTCACGAACACGAATCCTTGTTATCTGGAGCTGGCAGAGGGAAGAAAGGATATTTTGCTTGCGTATGAGCCGGCCCAGAGCACAAAGGAAGAGCTGAAAAATTATGATCCTCTTGATATGGAGCCGGTGGGAAAGGATGCGCTGGTGTTTCTGGTCAACGAGGACAATCCGGTGGAGAGTCTGACGAAGGAGCAGGTCTACGATATTTATACCGGAAAGATCACGAATTGGAGTGAGGTCGGCGGTGAGGATATCGAGATCAAAGCTTTTCAGCGCCCGGAGACCAGTGGAAGCCAGACAATGATGCGCAAGCTGCTGATCGGGGATGCAGCGATGGCAGAGGCGCCCAAGGAGATGATTGCTTCTGGAATGGACGATATCATCGAGGCGCTGACACAGTATGATAATTCTGCCAATGCACTGGGATATTCGGTTTACTATTACGCCTCCTCGATGTTCCAGCAGCCGGGACTGAAGTTTTTGCAGGTCGATGGTGTAGAGCCTTCCAGCGAGACGATCCAGTCAGGCGAATATCCGCTCATCAATGAATTTTACTGCGTGACAAATGAACAATCCTCTGAGCGCGCTAAGGAGATCAAGGCATGGCTTTTGACGGAGGAGGGACAGGAGTTTGTGAAGGAGTGTGGCTATGTTCCGGTTGGGTGAGAGAAGAAAAAAATTAAGAGGGTCTGTCTGGAAAATGGTTTGCCTTTGGCTCTGTCTGGGATGTCTTGCCTTCGGAGCGGAGCAAAACAGCAGCAGGATTTGTGAGGAAGAAGAATATGTGCTGCTCACATCAGGCAACAACTACGCGGAAATTTATGACTGCGAGGGAAATTGTGTGGGAAAATGCCGCGCGTATCTGGATGAGTACTGTGCGGCAGCAACCATAGAGAAAGAGAGTATTCTGACATATGCGGACGGTGAAAACTGGACGGTGTTTAGCATGGCACAGAGGAAGAATATTTTGGAGTTTCCAATCGAGGGATATTCTATTTCTGTCAGCGGTGACAAATGTCTGGTGACCGATTACACGGAAAAGACGATCTGTCTGTATGACAACAACGGCACACTTTTGTACAGCGATGAGAATGAGGCACTCGGAGATGAATATGGAGGATATGGAAAGCTGATGCGTCTGGAAGAGGGATATCTCGTCGGCGTGTGTGTCTACACAGAAGAAAATACAGTTCCGGCAAAGAACCCTGTCTGGATCAGCGAAGACGGAGAAGTGCAGAGAGAGATCAACGCTTTCGAGATTGTGGAAGCGTTTTACAAGGGAAATATCTCCTCTTTTGGAGACTATCTTGTGATTCATGACTGGCAAAATGGAAACAATTCTGTCTATGACCTGAATGGGACACTTCTTCTGGATCAGGTGGAGACTTGCATCTATCCTTACATCAGTGACAGTTGGGCGTATGATATCACTTCGGATATCGTTCTGGTGATAAAGAAAAATCAGGAGCGGTATACAGCGTATGACAAAAATCTCAACATCTATGCAACCTTCCCGTATTCGGGAGATGCGTATCTTCAGTATGCGGATGGATTTCTGGAGGGCATGAGGTACGAAGAACTGGGAGGAAATGTGTGCTACGGATTTTTGACATACAATGGCGAGAAGAGAGTGCCATATGCCAAAACGGAAGAGGGAGCTATGGTATATGTAGATGGTCAGCTGATTTCTATTCCACTAAACGAGGGGGAAGATCCCGTTGAGCTGAACGAGGCATATGTGACGGCAGGCGGTTATAACGATGCGGATACTTATGTGAAGCGTCTGATTTACAGAGAGAGCGGAGAAACGCTGCTGGATTCGCTTGGAGATGAGAAAAATCGATTCTATTTTACTCTGGGGCGCGATTACTGTATCATCACCGAGCAAGACAGAGAGAGCTACCGGTCGGTGATCTCAATCCGAGACGATCAGAATGAGATTTGCTACAGCTCCAACAAAGTACAGTGCCAGCCCTGGAAAAACGGCTATATCGTTTTGAAGCGAGGAATTTACCAGGGAATTGCAGACCGCAATGGCAATTGGATCATAAAGACAACAGCAGGGTGGAATGAATGAGAAGATAAATTCCGGATGGAATAAGGGAAAATTAAGATGTCCTTGCACTTATTGATCAAAATTCTAGTCATCCAGGTAGACACTAGATTGTATCAGAAAGCCTTCCAGGAGAAATACCTGGCTGCCATAGATGATCAGGTATCCTAATCCCTGTCTGGATGCCAGAAATTCTCCGATTACCACTCCGACAAGGCATAATCCAATGTTGACTTTCATAATACTGATTTGGAGAGGAATGGTACTGGGCAGCAGTACTTTAAAGAGGACATCTTTTTTGGTGCCGTGCAGTGTATAGATTAGCTTTTGCATGTCAGAGGATGTCTCCTTAAAACCGGTGTATAAATTTAAGATCGTCCCGAAAATTGCGATGGAAATTCCGGTCACGATGATCGTTTTTATGCCGGTGCCGAGCCAGACAATCAAAAGCGGTGCCAGCGCTGACTTTGGAAGGCTGTTTAAGATGATCAGGTAGGGCTCGATGATTTTTGACAACCGTTCTGAGAGCCACAGCAGGATCGCGAGGACGGTTCCGATGATGACGACAAGAAGAAAACTGCCGATCGTCTCGGAGAGGGTGACACAGATGTGATAAAAGATACTGCCGTCGATCGCCATGCTCAAAAAGGTATTCCAGATCCTGGAGGGACTGCTGAAAATAAAACCGTCAATCCATTTCAGACGGACGGCTGCTTCCCAGAGAATCAAAAAGAGGAAAAAGATCAAAATCTGTGCTGTGTGGACAAAAAAGTGTTCCCGGCGCAGATTTTTTAGATACAATTTATGAGAGGGCGAGGGTGTCATGATGATTCAGCTCCTTCCATAAAAGATTAAAATACGTCTTAAATTCTGGCGCATTGCGCGCAGCGATCGGTGTGCGGTTTTCCATTTCAAATTTGATAGGAACTTCGCGCAAAATGCGTCCAGGGCGCTCCGAGAAGACAATGACACGGTCTGCCATGCTGATCGCTTCGGAGAGATCGTGTGTGACAAGGATTGCGGTTTTTCCCTCTCCCTTGATGATGGAATAGATATCATCAGAGACAGAGAGCCGTGTCTGGTAATCGAGAGCACAGAAAGGCTCATCCAATAAAAGAAGATCCGGATCTAGAGCGAGCGTTCGAATGAGCGCTGCTCTCTGGCGCATGCCGCCGGATAACTGCGAAGGGCGGGAATCGCGGAATTTCCAGAGACCGTATTTTGTCAGCATCTGATCGATGTGGTTTAAATTTTCGGGGGTCTCTTTTTTCTGAATTTCCAGTCCAAGCTTTAAGTTGCAAAAAATCGTGCGCCATTCAAAGAGATGGTCTTTCTGAAGCATATATCCAATATGGCACGTATCATCTTTGACATTTTGACCATACAATAAAATACATCCGGACTCAGGAGAGAGAAGACCGCTGATCAGAGAAAGCAATGTGGTTTTGCCGATGTTGGAGTAACGGAAACAAAAAAGGAACTTGGCGGTCATAGAAAAAATAGCATTTTCATAAGCTTGATGAGAGATGCTTGCGAAGGGAAAAAGAAATATGCCGCGAGCCAAAAAAGAGATCCATATGGAATTACATATACCGCCATCGAGTCAGTTGACGCATTTTCAGGAGAGAGTGAATGCAGCATATATAGATTCTTTGCGGAACTATTTGAGAAACATGGAAGCAGAGAAGGATGTCAAGGAAGAAATTTTGGATGCGCTCATTAGAAAATATTCCTGAGTCCAGGATAAAATTAAAATGCCATTTAGATAACGCGGGGAAGAAGCGGATGTCAGAAAACAGAAAAACTTTTAGATGCAATATAGAAAAAAGCTATTGACAGATCGTGATCAATAGCTTTTTTGATGGATACATTTCTTATGCGGCAAGGAAAATTCCAATCAATAAAAGGATGATGAAGATACACAGAAGCGTGGCAGCTATGACAGTGGTAAGTTGCTGTATCTTTTGTCTCACAAAGCATTTCTGTATATAAGGTAAAAGAGTTTCGCACAGATCGTGTGTCCTGCCAAGAGCAGAGAAGAACGACAGCAGACGCTTTTTACCTGAGGAATTATTTTCGAGCTTCAGTTCCTGAAGCTGTTGATGTTCTTGAATTTTAAAGATGATCTGATCAAGTGATGAATTCATTTTATCAAGCTCCTATATTTACCGATGTAAAAGAATATACGATTACAAATACAAGGAAGATGAGCGCGGCTACGATGATCTGCACAAGATATTTCAGTAGGGGATGGGCATCTTTTAGGTAGGTGTAATATTTGGAGTGACCTGCCAGGTGAAACACATCAAATACAAATATGATTTCCAGAATATAGAAAAGTGCAACTATAAAAATATCAAGCTGCCATTTCTGAATGGGAAAGCCTGTCTGAAAAATAGAAAGAAAAGCATATCCGGCAGAAAGAATCAGCGCTAGGTACATATAAAGGGCAATTGCCATTTTCCAGAGAGTATGGCTGCGGAAACCAGGAATTTTATGCAAAACATTGCTGATTGGATTTGCGGGAATGTGGAGTGCACGCAGCAGATCTTTTTTTAATGCAGAAATATTCCGATATCTTGCCTCATAGCTGGCAGTGCAGCGCCGAAAAATACGTTTTACCCATTTCTGCGTTAGAATACGATCGTTTGGTGTGTATTCTTTAGGAGACTTTCCGTAGATCATATAGTACAGGATGCATCCAAGAGAATAGATATCCGCACGGTCCAACGGATGTGAAAAATCCAGAATTTCCGGTGCTGCGAATGGTTTCGTTCCCATGAGCCGTGTCACAGTATGATCGGGTTCTTTAGGAATCTGTGTGTTATCGAAATCAATCAGTTTCACACAATAGCTGGAATTTACAGACTGGATGAGTTTCTGCCAGTCCGGTGCATCCGTCAGAAGAATATTTCCGGGATGAATATCTCCATGGATGAGCCCTTTTTTGTGGATGGGCTCCAAAGCCTCACAAAGCTGAAGCAAAATGGCAAAAGCCTGATGGATTTTATCGTCAAGGGACAATTCTCTTCCATTGAAATTGCCGTGAAAATGAACAATAAAATTTTCAAGGGACAAAGATTTCTGGCAATCGTCAGTATCATGATTTTGGCAGAGACAGGATGGAGGCATGATATATTCGTTGATCGCATAGCAGCGGTCGTCACCTTCTATAACACCATAAACCGTTTCAAGATTGGGATGGCATATATGAGTGAGCGTGTCATAGACAGACACCATTGATTTTGGAATTTCTTTTATGATGATGCAAGAAGGCTGACCGTCAAGCCAGTGCGCTTCCTTCAGCCAGGCACGATAAACATGGTAGATCTGACCGTCCGATTTCCTGTTTTCTGCAAGCTGCTCTCGCGGAAGAAAATAGCGGTCTAATTCTTGTTCGATTTCTCGGGACATAATGTAGTAAACCCATTCCTTTCCAATTCCTGATTAAGTTCGTCAACAGATAAATGCTTCTGAATACAGATCATGATGAGATAATCACGCTTGTCTCTGGGATAAAGCTGTGGCTGATGAAACCGTCTGAGCATTTGGCATATCTCACTGTAATCGTAATTGAGATTCAGAAATACGATCAGAAGACGATCTCTGCCAAGTTGCTTTTTTCCATTCAGAAAATCATATAAATGAGAATGATGCAGATAACATTCATCTGCAAACTGATTGAGGCTGTAACCGGCATCTTTAATGTCCCGCCAGATGCGGTCTCGGTCCTGCTGGGCATTCCGGTTAAATTCGATGTCTTCTTCAGAAGGCGGTGTGCCCTCTGAAAAGAGCTTGTCAATATCATCTGTGCTTAGTGTCATTTTAATCATCTCCGTTTCCTATTATTGTCAGTATATCAGGAAAATTTATTTCCTGCAATTGCATTTTGAAAGATAGGGCAGGGATGGGGCAGGGGGTGGAAGGGATGATAAATTTCCACTGTCAGTGAATGTGGCGATGGTGACATTTTGGTATAATTGTCGCAGATGAGAGGAGAAACCATATGCCGGAAAATAAAAATGGATTGATGGAAGAAGTAAAAAAGATAATTTTGCGAGAGAGAGGCGAACATTTTTTACATGAATTTTTGGAAGAAACAGAAGCAAAACAAAAGATGGCATTTTTAGATGGATACAAATATGCGATACGTGTGTTAGAAGATGGTTTAACTGAGTCAGAAAAAAATGAGGTGGGATAGTTATCCCACCTGACGATTCCCACAGATATCTTTGATGATTTGCTGTATATGAGCCAATTCTTTGTCAGAAAGACCGGAAATTTCTATATATCGCCTGTGGTCAAGCTCTAAAAGATAATCGGTGCTGACAGAAAAAAAACGCGAAATTTTGACCAGCATCTCGATAGATGGGAGGATATTGTTATTCTCCCAGTTGGAAATGGTCTGTTTGGAAACATTTAGCTCAGCTGCAAGCTGTACTTGGTTGAGATTGTGGGACACTCGCAAAGATTTTATGATATCACCGAACATAGAAGGTCTCCTTTACATATGGGATTGGATATATAAACCTGAATTATTCATGGCTGTGCCGTGAAAGTGGCTGTAAACCACATAGTTACTGTATTTAAGCTGTTTATTGCATTTCATCTGTTAAGTGAATAGAAAAAGAGACCTAACTTGTGGTAAAATTGAGGTGTCTAAAGTCTCAAAATCCACGAAAGAAGGGTCTCTTTATGGACATTTTAAACACCTTTACTCTGAAAAGCAATAGACAAATTAAAATAAATTTTGACGGAGGCGATTTATCCTCCGATGCAGGACTTCTTCTGATAAAGGAATTCGCTGCAAAGATCGGCTTTACCAATCTGATCAAAAAGAAATTTAAAACCAATGATACGTCAGTCCGTTTCCACAAAGACGATGAAAACCTGATGCAGATGATTTATCAGATTATCTCCGCCTATTTCGAGGATAACTGTGCTGGTGAACTGACCCTTGATCCTGTTTTCAATGCTATTCTTGAAAAGAACAGTCTGGCTTCACAGCCGACATTGTCAAGATTTTTCAACCGTATGGATGAAGATACACTCCTGCAGTTTGATGACATTGATAAAAGTCTCAGGGACATTATCTATGCTATCAAGCGTCCGGAACATATACTTCTGGACCTGGACAGCACTTTGTTTGGCACTTACGGCAATCAGGAAGGGGAAGGATTCAACTTCCATTATCAGGCACACGGATATCATCCTTTACTCTGCTATGATGGTCTGACCGGGGATCTGCTGAAGGCAGAGCTTCGTGATGGAACACTCCACTGTAGCAACGGTGCAGACAAATTTATGGAATCCCTCTTTCAGGAATACCTGGAAAGAGGCATCAAAACATACCTTCGTGGTGACAGTGGATTCTCATCTCCCAAACTTTATAAAACCTGTGAGATGAATGGCTGCTCCTATGCCATCCGCTTAAAACAGAATACATCACTCGTTGCCCTTGCTTCGGATAAAGAGGAAGACTTGTACAAAGCAACCAGGGAGGATCAAATCAGTTATGCTGTAACTTATGGTGAATTTATGTATCAGGCCGGTTCCTGGGATTATCCAAGACGTGTGGTTTTCAAAATAGAGAAACCATACGGGCAGCTGACGCACATGTACACCTTTATTGTTACAAACATGGATATGGAACCTTATCAGATCATCCAGTTTTACTGTGGGCGTGGCAAGATGGAAAATTTCATAAAAGAGGGCAAAGGTGGATTTGACTTTGCTGCTGTCAGCAGTCATTCCAAAATAGTAAATGCAAACCGTATGAGACTTCATATGCTTGCCTACAACCTATTCAATTGGTTCAAGCGACTGGTACTGCCAGCCAGTATGCGGAAGCAACAGGTGGACACCATTCGCTTAAAGCTAATAAAGATTGCTGCAAGGGCAATCCATTCCGCAAGATCTATCACATTTAAACTGTGTATCAGCTGTCCTTATAAAAAGGAGTTCTACAGGACATTGGCAAATATCCATCAGCTGTTTGTACAGTTGGAATAGAAACTATTAACGTACCTTGACAGTTCCAAAGTAACTTAATCAAGCTTCACAGGGGGTAGTGTGTACATTTTTGGGGATGATTCGATTGAATTCAAGGAAACTGTTTCAAGGCTTTGCAGTATTGAGCATTTTTATATGCTCATGAATAATTCAGGTAAAATATTCGGAAAGGAGATAATCTTATGCTGAGTATAAAAGTTATTTGTAAGAAATTGTTGGAGGTGCATAATCATGAGTGAGTATAGTATCCTTCCGTTGATCAATTCATCGTTTCAACCGGGTGAAGCGAATAAGATAGTAGCTGGTTTTGAAGACAGGGATTTCCAGGAGATTGCACGTGCTGAATATTATTATTTTACCGGACAGGCAGAAAAATGCAGTCATATAGCAGAACGTTACCTGGTGAGCCATAATATAAAACTGAAGATGTCATCCTGCTTGTTATATGTATATTCTAATATGACACTTGGCAGAGCAGTTGCTTCCAGAAAAGGGATGAGGGAGATTCAGGAATGTCTTGAAAAAGAAATGAAAAATCCTTCATCCGCTGAGAATAGGGCTATCAGTGTATTTGCGGGATATATGTCTTCTGTACTTTTACATCTTCCTGTAAATGAACTTCCGGATGTGGGGCTTTATGCACCAACATTGCCGCCTGGAATTAAGATGTTTTCTGCTTATGTAACAGCCCACATGGCATATTTAAAAGGAGAGTATGGAAGAGCACTTGGAATTTGTGAGGCGGTACTAATGTTCAGGAATGGTACATATCCTATTAGTATGATTTATCTGTATTGTATGATTGCAATGTGTCAAATGAATCTGAAATATCAGCAGAAAGCAAAAGATGCATTGATGGTGGCATGGAATATGGCGAAAGAAGACGAATTTCTGGAACCTTTTATTGAACATCATGGTTTGCTGCAGGGACTTCTTGAGTCATGTATCCGCAAGGAAGATTCAGAACTGTATAACAAATTATCTGATAAAGTCATTGCATTTAGCAGGGGATGGATGGCAATCCACAATCCGATGTCAGAAAATTCAGTAACGGACGCATTATCCACCGTAGAATTTTCGATTGCCATGCTGGCAAGCCGTGACTGGAATAACCAGGAAATCGCCGATTATCTGGGATTTTCACCAAATACGGTTAAAACTTATCTGAGCAGGATTTATGTGAAACTGAATATAAAAAAGAGGGATGAATTAAAAAATCATATGCTGAAATAGGCAGAATATACTTTTTGGTATCGAAACGGAGATTACGTTGAAGAAGTCAATATGATAAAATTTTTATATACAGAAATCACCAACAAAATTTGATATTTATAGGGGGTATTATGTTGAAATTAGATGATGAACGTAAATCTACGGTCAACAGCATTAAGCCTGTAACGGATTATGCTAACTATAATTTGTTTCAAATGGACATAAGGTATGAATACAATTTGATTCAGATTATTAATGAGATTAGCACGTATAATCATTCGGAGCATCCAATATTGAATGACCAAATAGTAAGTGCCGCTATTTTCAGAGAAGCAATGGGAATTCCTGGAAAAATTGATTTTAATTCTTTTGGATGTACTGCTTTTAAAATGGTAGATAATAACACCGTCAGAATGGGCAGAAACTATGATTTTAAAAATGATACTTCGTGTATGCTTGTTAAGTGCCATCCAAAAGGCATGCATTCTTCTGTTGCCTTTGCAGCATTAGATAATATTCATGCAAATCATTTGGACAATAACTATGAAAAATATGCATGTTTAGCGGCTCCTTTTATTTGTTTGGATGGGATAAACAGTGCAGGAGTGTCTATAGCCGTCCTGACTCTTGATAGTGAGCCAGTATTTGAGCATGATGATAATAAGTCTACGATTGCGACAACATTGGCGATTAGGGCTGTATTAGATGAAGCAGATAGTGCGGATCATGCTGTAAGAATATTAGAAAGATATAATATGTATGCCACAGGAGGGAGAGATTATCATTTCTTTATACTTGATGCAGATGGCAACTGCCGTGTTGTTGAATATATTTATGATGATGAATCTGGAAAACGAACGTTTAAATCTACATATGAAGTTAAAAGCTATGGACACAAAGAAGAATTACAGTGTGCTACGAATTTCTTTATAAACTATATAGATAAAGTTGCACCGGGAAAGAAAAATGGCATCTATGGACATGGAAAAGACAGGTATAATGCTGTGTTGGATATCATAGACAAACACAATAATAATTGTGGAAATGATGAGGTCTGGGAAGCTTTAAAAGCAAGCGCACAGCTTCCTGGAGACGATGCGACAAGTAATACACAATGGTCTGTTGTATATGAAAATATTTCTGCTCTTAATCCATTTTCTGATTTTAACGCTACTGCACAAATCGCTTTAAAAAGAGATTTTAGAAACAAGTGGAGTTATGATTCATTAAAAGGTATAAGAAAACTTTGAGGCAATTAGAGAAGAATAGCGAACCAAACGGCATTTTGTAAAGTTTCTTGAGGGAATACTGGATATCCTATCGATCAATCTGGATCTTTGAGTCATAACAGGCACCTCAACCTTCTTTACAACTCAATCATAGATCTAATATTGACATATATGATGTCATTTACTTATCTAGCAACATTTATGGTGAATTTAGCCAAAATATTTATCAAAAAAATCAATCTATGCTAAAATAATAAGTGAAAATAAATAAAGTAGAAAGGAGCGATGAAAGAGAATCAGCAGGTTACGATTTCGAATTCAGATATAGAGCATCCAATGGATTGCAATAACAAATGAACAGAGAAGATATCGTTAAGTAAAATAGAAAGAATAAATAAGAACACAATGAAGTGAAAAAAATTGGTTGATCACATCGGCAAAAAAATAGCTGTAAATCAAAATTAAAAATGAAATTAAATCAATGAATTGTAAAAAAAATAGAATCAACCGCATATGGTGTATGCAAAATACACAATAGAAAGATATCGAAAGAAAACCAAAGATTCGAAGTGCATCCTATTTCAGATTCAGTAAAAAAGAACAGAACAATCATTCAATGAAAGAGCGTATTTTTGTATTATTTTTTGAACAACAATTTTAAGAGGGAGGACTACTGATGCAGAAAGGTATTAAAAAACTGCTCAGTGTTTTGATCGTTTTCGGTATGGTCGTTTCAACGTTCACTTCTTCCGTTACACCAACGTATGGAGAAGATATTAAAGAACAACCAACAACGGCAGAAACGCCATCGACCGAGGAGGCGAATCAAACAACTGAATCGAATGTTCCACAAAAGACAGATACATCTCCGTCTGAACAAACGACAACAGAACCACAGGCAACAACGGAAGTTGAGACAACCCCACAGGAAGAACCAACAACCCAAACAGCAACCAATGAAGAGGATACAAACACAACAAGCAATGAAGAAGAAAAAGTATCCTATCCCGCACAAAATTTTTCGAAGAGTGCAGGGAAAATAACGGTTCATGTCAGTGCGGTGGAAGGAATATTCCCGGAAGGCACGACAATGACAATCACGCCTGTATCGAGTACGAAAGCAACACAAATTGCGAAACAAACGATTACAGGAAATGAAAAAGTAGAAGATGCGATTGGTGTAGATATTACATTCTATGATTCTTCGGGCAAAGAAATCGAGCCAAAAGATGGACAGGGTGTACAAGTAAACATGCAATTAAATGAGAGTTTGAAGGGTAAAGATTTTACCGTTGTCCATCAAGAAGACAATGGTACCGTTCAAACCGTATCTCAGAATGCTTCCGCACAAGGCGCAACCTTTCAAGCCAATGCCTTTTCTATCTATGTAATTACTGGTATTGGAACGGAGGATGAAGATCCTGCCGTGGCGACGTATCAATTCCACGATGCCAATGGTGATGTATATTCTACTCAAAAGGTGAAAAATGGTGAGATTTTAACAGCACCAGAAACACCAGAAAAAGAAGGTAATATTTTTAAAGGATGGGCAACCAGTCAAGGTGCGAGTGAAGCCAACTTTGATATTACGAAACCGGTCACGGTTGAGAAGACTTCGACAGTTGACGTATATCCTGTCTTTTCACAAAAGTTATATGTATTCTTTACAGATAAGACAGGTCGTGTTTTCAATACCAAAGAGGGAGTACCGGGCGATGTCATTACGATTTCCGATGTTTCGGTACCATTGGGATCAGAAGAATCCGTAACTGGTTGGTATACAGATAAAGCGTTGACCAACGCAGTTACTGAGGTAACTTTATCGGATCACAATGTGACATTATATCCGAAAATTGAAAAAGGTCATTATTTATATTTTTCAACCGGAGATAATGCTTCATATATCGAACCGGAATTTGTAGCCGCTGGAAAACAAACCCAAAAACCAAACGATCCAACGCGTCCAGGTTATACATTTAAAGGGTGGTCGACCACAGAGGGTGGATCCGTAAACTATCATTTTGGACAAATGATGAGTGATAATCAAACGATCTATGCCGTATGGTCTGCCAATACGGATACATCTTATACAGTCATCTATTGGAAACAATCCATCAATGATAGTAAGGATGCAACCGATAGCAGTAAGACCTATGATTACGAAAATTCCGAAACACGTACAGGCCAAACCGGAGATGTGGTTTCTCCATCTTATTCGGATCGAAATCAAGACTATACGGGTTTCCGTTACAATGCATCGAAATCCACGTCCGTTAGTATCAATGGTGATGGGACAACCGTATTAAATGTTTATTACGATCGTGTTTCGATGACCATCCATTTCCAAGAACGGTCTTTTTGGGGTGGTACTACGACGCTTTATACCTTTACCGGTTTATATGGCCAGACATTGGAACAGAATGGATATAGCTGGCCATCACCAGGTAATGGAAAATGTTGGCAAGAGAGTGATAATACTATACTTACTTTCTTGGATGCGTTTATTTTTGACAAGCTGACACATACAACGGATGGAAACGGAAATCAAACATTAACGCTAACAAAAGAGGATTACTCTGCAGTACGTACCATTCACCATTACAAACAAAATTTAAATGGCTCCTATACGACACCTACCAATTCTACGCAGGCAGGTAATGGAAGCTTTACGTTCACGAATAAATATACGGGATTTACGGTTTCCCAATATCGTTTAGGAAGTAATGGTTCATGGACAAATACCAGTGCAGGTCAATCGGTACCTGGAAGCAGACAAGATCTTTATGTGCGGTATACAAGAAATAGTTATGAATTGGCATTCTATAACTATAATGGTGTATCGAGAGAGGAATCCGTTCTGTATGAACAATCATTAAATTCGTTTGCGAACTATACACCAGCTCGTCCTTCGGGAATTCCAGATAGTTTTACTTTCCAGGGATGGTATAAAGATCCCGAAACGACACAAAAATTTGATTTCCATTCGGTGATGCCAGCAGCGGGGTTGACCCTGTATGCAAAATGGGCAGCACCGACGTATACGGCAACCATTCATACGACAATGAGTGGTGATGGAATGACAATTCCAATCGATGTCCAGTATGGAGAAAAAATCAATCCTTCGCTTTTACCAACTGTAAAAGATGCAGATGGAAATATTCTATCGGAAGGATCTGGCACCATTATCA
>JALEVQ010000116.1 GCA_022788205.1 Robinsoniella sp.
CTATGTCTTTGACCTGCGCACTCTCCATCTCTCGGAGATCACAGGATACAGCGAAACAGAGATTCTCGAAAACTATAATTATCTGATCCGCACCTGTCTGCCATTTTTCAGCGGTACTTTTCAGCTCCCGACTCTGCCTTCCTCATCCTCTGCCGTTCAGCATTTTAGGGAAGTGCGCCAGATTTTCTATGTCATTTATGCCATCTCAGGAATCTCGATCCTTGCCTTGATCCCTATTCTTCACCACAAAAAGAAAAACCAGGATTTCCATTACCTGAAAATCTCTGGTATTCTAGTTCTCGCAGTTCCCGTCGCACTTGGTATTTTCAGTGCGATCTCTTTCCACACTATTTTTATTATGATGCATCAAATTCTGTTTCAAAATGACTTCTGGCTGTTTGACCCTGCGACCGACCCGATCATTGATTTTCTTCCGGAAGAATATTTTCTCCACTGTGCTATACTGCTGTTTCTCTTTCTCATAACCGGCGGAATTCTTCTTCTCCTGCGATACCGTCACCACAAAATACGAAACACGAGCTCATCATCTCTCTGCTCATAGGTGAAGGATACCTGCCCTTCACCTGAAAAATTCAGATATTGATTCATCAGTTCATCCAAAAGTCCATAGTCGAGCAGATTAATTTTTGCCAGCATATACTGCTCTTCCGATGGAAAATTCATCACAGCTTCATTTTCTCCCCACTGTATAATCTCCATCACATACTGATATATCACATCCCAGTCGCCACTTTCCAGGTACATCCCATTCATCTGATAGTAATTATACAGCTGGGAATGACATTCAGGCAAAATTGCCATATCTTCCGGCTGATGTGTCCGGAACAACACTTCCTCTGTACAGCAGAGATAAGTATAGTCGATGCCTTCATACCATCCGCTGTCATTCAGATACAGTGGATCTCCCCAAGTGGTATCAACGTAATAATACTCATCATCAATCTGCACCAGATTCCAGGCATGATTTCCTCCATTCGCGTTTCCTCTGACACACGTACAAAAAATTCCCATCCGCTGAAGCAAAACCTGTGTCGCCTTTGTATATCCTGTACAGACCGACTCCCAGTTCAAAAACACACTGCGTATATCCTGATTATATTCCGATTCAGGGACATACTCTACCCGGTTGATCAGATACTCGTACACACTCTTGATCTTTCCATAAGTGTCCTGCCCATAGTCCACCTCATACAGAATCTCCTGGATCGCCGCTTCTATCTGGTCATTTTGATATTCTTTCTGCTCCCAAGTGGTATTATACTGCATCTCAATCCCTGTGACATGATCGTTTCCATCTGACCAATACTGGTAACCGCTGCTTAGCCAAAATAATTCCGGATGATCATAGTAAACTGCCAGATATGCCTGTTCCGTCTGCGCTGCGCTGAGACGATTGACATCGACCGCTGTCCCATACCTTTTCGCTGCCTCGATGACATTGTTGTACAGCTCCCTCTGGTCTTCATTCAAAAACTGATAGTAAAATTGAAAATCCTCTGCTGCTGACTCCTCAGCATCTGCCTGTCTTCCCAGTAATATCAACAGACAGAAAATGCAAATTCTCCACAACAGCTCTCCTTTTTTGCCATGTTTCATTTTTTCCTCCCATGTCACATTTCACTTTGCTTCAGCCAAGCCTTTTTCGATGCCACATGTCACGATGCATCCGTATTATCCTATATCTTTGCTTGTCTCTTGTATTTCTCTTTTCTTCTCCAATTTATTTTTTTCCTGTCTGCTGCCAAATTGATATCGAGGCTCATACTCTCCTTTTCTCTCCATCATATCCAGCATCGCAACACCTGCACAATACTGTATATAATAATCGCGGTTCTTTAAAATTTCTTCTTTCTGGCGTTCCTGCTGAGCTGTGAGTTTTTCATCGAACACAAATTTTCTCGCCACTTCATAAATTTCTTCTGTACTAAGCATGAGAACCCTTCCTTTCTTCTTTCTTATTGTTACCTTTCCCTTCTTCTACTTTTCTTTTCCTTCTCCATCTCTCTTGTCTGCGTATATTGGATGAGCAACTCTACCAGCTCCTCATCATGTCCTACTTTTTCCATCCACTGGCTGACTAATTTTTTGCAGGAACGCTCCCCATAATTTTCCAGATCTTTCCTGTTAAAGTGATCCGTGAACACAACTTCCTCCAGAACAGGAAAATCGCGCCCGTATTTGTGATATGCGCCTTTCATGGCATTTTCAAACGCCTCTCCCCATCTTTCATAATTCGTTTCCAGCTTCTTGTTGGATGTCTTTAAAAATTCATCCGCCAGAATTCGCAGTGTTTTGCCCCTCATAATATTTTCTGCCCACTGATACGGATTATACTGGAAAGAAAAATCAAGAAACGTCGCCATCAGTTTCACATAGCACATTGCCAATAGCTGATGCGGTGGCTCCTTGGACTGGATGACAGAATCCAAAAAAGAGCGCACAGCCTTCTCCTGGAGAAGTCTTGTCTGTCTATACTCCAGCTCACTCTCTGGTTCTCTGATACTTCCATAAGCTTCCGCTGACAGGGTATCTTCTAACGAAAATCCGCCCTCCTGCGTCTGATCCCCAGAAAGGCTGCTCTCATAGCGCCTCTTGCGATCCTCATTTCTCCAAAGACGCAAAACAAGCTTATTCATGATTCCGACCACATAATCCGCAAAATATCCGCGCTCTTCATCATAATTCAGCTTTCCATTCATAATTCCCTGTTCCAGCAAAACTCCATAACCCAAGCTCACAATGTCTTGCACCGCATAACAATCTTCACTCTTTCCCATCTGACGTGCGACCGCAGGCTGTGCAATCTTGATGACCAGCTCAAAAAAGCGGTTCATCTTTTCCATGGAACGATCCTGATTTTTAAATAAATCCTGATATAATACTTGTAACTCCCGTTTTATTAATTTTTTTTCGTCGCTTATCATACGTATTTCTCCTATACTCCCCTAATTTTTCACCGGTTATCTCCGATCTCCTCAAAATATCTTTTCTAAAAAATCATATCACAATTACATAAAAATGAAAATCCCTAACCTGATTTCATTGAATCTTAACCTTCCTTTATACAAAAAACACCGCAATGACTTTTCGCCACTGCGGTGTATCTTTTTTTAATAGAATTTTAGAAATAATAGCTGAATGCTGCTAATTTTCCATTGCTGATAGTAATGGAAAGTTTTGTTCCGTCCGACTTAATATAGTGATACTGTTCTCCGCTGACTGCACGGAATCCATTCTCTTTGAGCACTCTTTCCACGGTGATAGAATCATCACCGATTGTCAGCCCATAAATCGAAACATTCTGATTTCCAGTGTTCTTTACCTCCACGCGATTCTCTGCGCTTTCTTCATTGACTCCGACTGCAATGCCTTCTCCAACCTCATACAGATCTGGATATTTTGCATTATATCCATTTTTCATTCCGCCGATCTTATAGGAAAAGATCGTTGCGTCATTCACGATATCCACTGAATGCGTATTCAGATAATCTGTTGTCTCTATCGAATAGTATGCAGAATATGCCGTGATGACTGGTGAGAATGCACTGTATACATTTTTTCCATTGATTGTGCGGTATGCACGGACACGATAGTATACATAACAGTCTCTCTCCACCTTTGTGTCGACCAGACTTGTCGAACTTGCCGGTACAGCTCCGACTTTTTCATACGTACCAGACGGGCTTGTGCTTCGTCCCACAACATATCCGGTTGCCCCGTCTACCTTTGTCCACGTCAGTCCGATTCCTGCTCCCGGAATAATGCTCGATGCCGTGAATTGTGGTCTTGCCAAAGTAGCTTTTCCCTGAATACCATTGCTATTATAACTGCTCATCTTCATCGTGCCATCGTATGTACACGTTGCTCTGACTGTATAGTAATAAGTTGTTCCTGTGACTGCTTTCTTATCCACCAGAGAAGACGATCCCTGTCCTGTGATTCTTCCGATCAATACCCAGCTTTCTGTTGCGCTCGTGCGTCTGTACACGCGATATCCCATCGCTGCTGTGACTGGTGTCCAGCTGATCCGAATCGAATTGTAAGTCTCACATGTCGCACTCTTGAGAGTCGGTGTGTCAAGCCCGGTGATGACCCAGATACCCGCTGCGTCATACGTTCCCAGCGTGACCGTACTGCCAGATTTCTTGTAACCTCTGACAGTATAGATATATTTCGTTCCCGGCTTCAGACCCGTATCTGTGTAAGTAGTCGTGCTGCCTGAGGTAATATCTTTGATTCTCTGCCACGTTTTTCCCGGCAGTTTGCGGTAAACATAATATCCCGTAGCTCCACTTGCTTTTGCCCAGGTTATTCTGACCTCAGAAGTTCCCAGTGCCTGTGCACTCTCAAGTCTCGTTCTCTCCACTGTGACAGGGATTGCCTTGCTCATCTTTGGAATTCCATATCCGTACCAAGTATCGAATCCGGAAGTTCCAAGATCTTTTGTATATCTCTTAACCAATTCCTGAATCTTGACAGGTCCCGCCGTCGGATAGGCAAGACGGTACATCGCTGCCACTGCTGAGACGTGAGGTGTTGCCATGGAGGTCCCTGACATATAAATATACGAACCGCTGCTTGTTCCACAGCTCAAAACATTCGTCCCGGGAGCCGCCACATCCACTGTCTCGCCATAGTTAGAGTAATCTGCGAGAGATCCGTATATATCAAGAGCCGATACAGTGATGCACTCTGGAATATGAGCCGGACAGTAATCCCCGATATAGGTGCTGTTATTTCCCGCCGCTGCTACAACTACGACTCCTTTGGAAAGCGCATAGGAGATTGCGTCATGTTGATAGAAGGAATCATCGCCGACAAGGCTTAAATTGATCACCTTTGCCCCATGGTCTACCGCATAATAAATACCGTTTGCAATATCAGAATTATATCCAAATCCTGTGTCATCGAGGACACGTACTGCAATGATCTTTACATTCAGCCCAGGTGTACAGTCCACAATCGTGCCTGCCACATGAGTGCCATGACCTTTCCCATCATTGAATGGATTGCTGTCATTGTCCACGTAATCATAGCCGAGGTTCGAAACAACACGGCTGCTCAGCATTTCGTGATATCTCCACACACCAGAATCAACAACCGCCACATAGATTGTCTGTGTTTTGCCACTTGACTTTAGATAAGATGCATATTTATCCGCCTCAATTTCAGAAACTCCCCAGGAATACGCATCGGAACTGTTATCCGGCTCAAGTACGGAAGAAATTTCATTGGACGCCAAATCTTTCTGCTGTACTTCTTGACCCTCCTCGACGCTAAGATGAACCACCCGGTCGCTCTCCACATACTGTACATTTGGATTGGTCTTCAGAGCTTTCTCACATTTTTCTGTCTCCTGTTTTTTGTTAAACTGCATGATATAATAGCCGTTTGGTCCCGCCAAAACAGTCTCTGCGCCGTAACCGGTCAAATCTAATGCAGCTCCCTTTGATTTCACAATCAGACGCATCGTTGCGTATGGACTGCTGTCTTCGCTTTCCTGAACTTGTGCCCCGTTTCTGTGATTCAGATCCGAAGTTGCCTCAGAAAATGCCGTGAATGTATCGGTCTGTATTACCCGTGTCTTTCCTGCTGCGAGCGCTCCCATAGAGAACAGCAACAAAAATGCAAGTCCCAATCCCACAAAGCCTGATATCTTCTTGCATGATATCTTCATATCAATCCCTCCTTTTTTATCGACTCTCCATATCCATCCTCTTGTTCCATGAATGAGAGTTTCTTCTATTTTATAATATTACCCTAAAAATATTTCGGTTACATCAGCCATTTGGTCATATTTCTTTGTAAAAAAACACCGCAGTGACCTCTTCGCCACTGCGGTGTCTCTCTCTTTTAGCTGAATTTTAGAAATAGTAGCTGAATGCTGCTAATTTTCCATTGCTGATAGTAATGGAAAGTTTTGTTCCGTCTGCCTTGATATAATTGTACAGCTGTCCGCTGACTGCACGGAATCCATTCTCTTTGAGCACTCTTTCCACTGTGGTGGAATCATCACCGATCTTCAATCCGTAGATCGAAACATTTTCATTTCCGGTGTTCTTTACCTCCACGCGGTTCTCTGCGCCGTCTTCGTTGACTCCGACTGCGATGCTGTCTCCAACCTCGTACAGATCTGGATATTTTGCGTTATATCCGTTTCTCATTCCTCCGATCTTCGAAGAGAGAATCTCAGCATCATTCACTACATCCACAGAATCAACACTCAGGTAATCTGTCGTCTCGATCGAATAATATCCGGAATATACGGAGATTACCGGTGAAAATGCACTGTATACATTCTTTCCGTTGATCGTGCGGTATGCGCGGATGCGGTAGTATGCATAACGATATCTGCCCACTTTCGTGTCAATCAGACTCGTTGTGCTTCCTGATACTGCTCCCACTTTTTCATATGTGCCGGTTGCACTTGTGCTTCGTCCGATGACATATCCTGTTGCTCCAGCCACCTTCGACCAGGTCAGTTTCACTCCCGAACCGTAGACAACACTGGTGTTCGTGAATTGCGGTGTTCCCAAGACAGCCTTGCCTTTGACACCCGTTGTATTGTAACTGCTCATCTTCATCGTTCCATCATACGCACACGTTGCTCGAACGGTGTAATAATAAGTAGTTCCCGTCACCGCCTTCTGATCTACCAGAGAAGAAGAACTCTGTCCTGTGATTCTTCCGATCAGTGCCCAGCTTCCTGTTGTGCTTGTGCGTCTGTAGACGCGATATCCCATCGCCCCTGCAACTGGTGTCCAGCTGATGCGGATGGAATTATATGTCACACATGTTGCACTCTTGAGAGTTGGCGTTGCAAGCCCTGTGATTGCCCAGACACCTGTCGTATTGTAAGATCCGAGGGTAATCGTCGTTCCCGATTTCTTGTAAGCTCTCACAGTATAAATATATTTTGTTCCTGGTTTCAGACCCGTATCTGTGTAAGACGTCGTGCTGCCCGAAGTGATATCTTTCACTCTCGTCCATGTCTTTCCTGGCAGTTTACGGTAAACATAGTATCCGGATGCTCCGCTTACTTTGCTCCAGGTTACCTTGATCTGAGATGTTCCGCTCGCTGTCGCACTTCCCAGTGTTGTCTTGCCAACTGTGACTGGGATTGCCTTGCTCATCTTCGGCATTCCATAGCCGTACAGATTGTCAAATCCTGTACTTCCCAGATCTTTTGTATATCTCTTGACTAATTCCTGAATCTTTGCCGGTCCCACTGATGGATACTCAAGGCGGTACATCGCTGCCACTGCTGAAATATGAGGAGCTGCCATGGAGGTTCCTGACATATAAACATAGGAACTGTAGCTTGTTCCGCAACTCTTAATGTCGCTTCCCGGAGCTGCCACATCGACTGCCGAACCATAGTTGGAATACCATGCAATGGTTTCATCAGAATCGAGAGCGGATACCGTGATACACTCTGTGATGTGAGCCGGACAGTAAGTTCCGATATACTTATCATCGTTTCCCGCTGACACTACAACTACGACTCCCTTGGCGATAGCGTATTCGATCGCATCATCTTTATAAGAAGAATGACCGCCTCCAAGACTTAAGTTAATTACCTTTGCCCCATGGTCTGCTGCATAGCGGATACCATTTCCGACATCAGAAGAGTATCCGGATCCACTGTTATCCAGTACACGCACTGCTATAATCTTCACATTCAGTCCTGGTGTACAGTCCACGATTGTACCTGCAACGTGTGTTCCATGTCCTTTTCCATCGTTAAACGGATTGCTGTCATTATCCACATAATCCCAGCCGACATTGGAAAGTACACGGCTGCTCAGCATTTCATGGTATCTATACACACCAGAATCGACAACTGCCACATAGATTGTCTGCGTCTTTCCGCTCGACTTCAGATAAGCTGCATAGGTGTCTGCCTCAATTTTGGAAACTCCCCATGAATTGGCATCTGCACTGTCCTCTAAACCGAGTGCGGAATAACTCTCCGTTGAAGCTGCTGAGAGGATATCTTCTTCTTTGACTTCCTCGACATCGAGACTAACCACTTCATCAGCCTCTACATACTGTACGTTTGGATTGGTCTTCAGCGCTTTCGCACAGCTCTCTGCCTCCTGCTTTGTGCTGAACTGCATGATATAATAGCCATCTGGTCCCACCAGAACTGTCTCTGCCCCGTAACCTGTCAAGTCCAACGACGGACCTTTTGATTTCACTATCAGACGCATCGTCGCATATGTGCTGGTGTCTTCTACTTCCTGTACCTGCGCTCCGTTTCTATGGTTCAGATCCGAGGTTGCCTCAGAAAATGCCTCGAATGTATCAGTCTGTATCACTCGCGTTTGACCTGCTGCGAACACTCCCATCGAGAACAGTAACGAAAATACAACTCCTAACCCCAGAAAGCACGATATCTTCTTGAACGATATCTTCATAATTATCCCTCCTTTATTTTTCCCTTTACTTTCCAGATAACTTTAATATACCATTTTGAATTTTTGTTTGCAATCATTTTATCCATCTTTTTATTTTATTTTTTCACTTGCCCGCCCTCTCAGTTTCCTGTATACTAGGGAATCATCACAGATTGGAGGAATCATTTTATGTACGATACAATTGTGACTCTGAAAAAGGGAGAAGGCAGAGTCCTAAAATCAGGCGGCATGTGGATCTATGACAATGAGATCGCAAAAATCGAAGGAGATTTCCAAAATGGCGAGATTGTCACGGTCCATGATTTCGACGATTATTTTCTTGGATACGGATTCATCAACACAAAATCAAAAATTACCATCCGCATTCTCTCTCGCAAACAGGGAACTGTCATCGACAAAGCTTTTTTAAAGACCAGAGTGCGAAATGCATGGGAATACAGAAAACAGACAGTGGACACTTCCTGCTGCCGTGTCATTTTTGGAGAATCTGATTTTTTGCCTGGCATCGTGATTGACAAATTTTCTGATGTTCTCGTCGTCGAGTCCCTTGCCCTCGGAATCAACTTGTTAAAACCCCTCATTCTCGAATGTTTAAAAGAAGTGCTCCTGGAAGACGGAATTGAGATCCGCGGTATCTATGAGAGAAGTGACGCCAAAGTGCGCCTTCAAGAAGGCATGGAACGCTCAAAAGGATTCATCGGCGATCCATTTCCCACAAAAGTGGCAATCACCGAAAACGGTGTCCACTATCTTGTCGATGTCGAAGATGGACAGAAGACAGGCTTTTTTCTGGATCAGAAATATAATCGCCTCGCAATCCAGCGCCTTTGCAAGGGCAAAAAAGTGCTCGACTGTTTTACCCACACCGGTTCCTTTGCCCTCAATGCCGGAATCGCTGGTGCTGCCTCTGTTCTCGGTGTCGACGCCTCTGAGCTCGCCATCAACCAGGCACGCGAAAATGCTGTCCTGAATCACCTGGAAGACCGCGTTCAATTCCAGTGTGCTGATGTCTTCGACCTTCTCCCGGCTCTTGAAGCAAAACAGGAACAATTTGACGTTGTGATCCTTGACCCGCCTGCTTTCACAAAATCCCGCAGTTCCATAAAAAATGCCACAAAAGGATACCGTGAAATCAATATGCGTGGTCTAAAACTTGTCAAGAACGGTGGTTTTCTCGCCACCTGCTCATGTTCCCACTTTATGGATCCAGAGCTTTTTGCAAAGACCATCGCAGAAGCCGCCCGAAGTGCACACAAACGCCTGCGCCAGGTCGAATACCGAACTCAAGCAGCCGATCACCCGATTTTGTGGGCGGCAGACCAGTCCTATTATCTAAAATTTTATATTTTTCAGGTATGTGACGAATTATAATTGATGAGCCATATCTTCTTGATTTTTTTGAGAAATCGGGCATTACATCCCTTTGTTTTTGGGCATGTCCGGTTTCTTTTATAGTTCTTTGAGACAGGAGAAAAGCTGGCATCTCTGCCAGCTTTAAGGATGAAAAATTTTATAATCG
This sequence comes from Robinsoniella sp., assembly GCA_022788205.1. Taxonomy (GTDB): domain Bacteria; phylum Bacillota; class Clostridia; order Lachnospirales; family Lachnospiraceae; genus JAGZHZ01. The sequence continues at coordinate 9,961 of JALEVQ010000116.1, forward strand.
ACTTCACGATCCATTTGATTATTCTATCATTAAAAAATGTAATTTTCTTGAGGGAGTGGGCTGACGGTCTCCCGTCAGCCCGGAGTTATGAAATTGAAATCTATCAAGGTTCGCTTTACTTGATATCTAGAGTATAAAATGGAAATATGTTTAAATCTTTATGAAATTTTAAAATTTTTATGAACAAGATTATAACAAATTTCGAATAATACGCCACTCCTCGACCAACCTCTCGAGGGAATACGACGCATTCGCCGGACTGGTGGAGGGCAGTCGAATGGCTTCTTTTCCTGTATCTTTCAGACAATATTTTCGGTATAACCGATCCGCCGTCGCCCCGTTTGTAAAAATCTGTTCAATAGCTGTGTCTTCCAGAATTCTCTTGACATCATTGGGGACTGCATTGCGGATAGAACTATCACTGGAGCCTTCAATTTCACAGCTCGCAATCACATCCCAGACTGCAATGTGGTGTTCCAACAGCATTTTCTTTTTTTGCTCCACACTCTGCGGCACCTGACATTCCAGCTCTCTTGCAACCACTTTCCAGAAACGATTTTGAGGATGATGATAGAAAAAATGACCCTCCCTCGATTTTACCGACGGAAACGAGCCCAAAACTAAAATCTTTGAATTTTTATCAAATACCGGTTCAATCCCGTGAAATACACGTTCCATTGACTTTTCCCCTTCTTGGGTGCACTGGGCATCCCTGAATATATGCCGCCTGTACGGCGGCGGAGTTTCATAGTGCAACTCTCTCCAGCTCTCTCCGTGGAAGCGCAGGCTCTTCCGCTCTTTTTTTCAGGATCTCCCGCGTCTTTTTCATCGCATAAAAGTATGCCGGCACAAGGAAACAGTCTGCCAAAACCCAGGCGAGAGGACTCGCAAAACATGCTGCCACAAACCCATATTTTGGCACCAGCACAAATCCTGCCACTCCACGCGCTATCATCTCAAACACTCCAGAAAACAGAGAAAATTTTCCAAACCCCATACCCTGGATCAGGTAGCGCACTGTGTTAACCAGAGTCAGCATCACATAAAACAGTGCATTTGCCACCAGGCACATCTTTATATTTGCTATGATCTCTGTCTGCGCGCTGTCCACAAACAGCATAGACATCTGTCCGCTAAAGCAGTAGGTACAAATCAGAGCCAAAATCGAATAGCCCCATCCGATCAAGATTCCACCTCTGATTCCCTTTCCGATCCGCTCTACTTTTCCTGCACCTACATTCTGTCCTGCATAAGTCGCCATCGTAGAACCCAGAGCATCAAATGGACATGTGAGGAACATTCCAATCTTGTTTGCAGCCGTCATCGCCGCCACACTTGCTGAGCCGAGTGTATTGACTGCGCTCTGCAAAATGACGCTTCCGATTGCAGTAATGGAAAACTGAAGTCCCATCGGTACTCCCATGTTGCACAGAGAAGCAGCATACTGTCCATCCCACTTCCACTCTTCCTTTCGAACTTTCAAAATATCAAACTTCTTCATGATAAGAATCAGGCACAATACCCCGGACACTCCCTGGGAGATGACTGTCGCAAGTGCTGCACCTGCCACACCCATCTGAAAGTTTAAAATCAGCACAATATCAAGAACAATATTCATCACAGACGCCATCGCCAGAAAATATACTGGCGTTTTGCTGTCTCCCACAGCCCTGATAATACTCGAACACATATTGTAGAGATAGGTCACTGGTATGCCGATAAATATAATGACGATATACTCATAGGAACCTTGAAAAATATCGTCCGGAGTCTGCATGATCTTTAAAATCGGCTTGCAGAATACAACGGTCAAGACAGTCATCACAGCAGAAAAAATGAGCGACAGCCATACACCGTTTGCCACATATTTTCGAAGTCCGCAGTAATCTTGTGCGCCAAACTTCTGCGCCACCGGAATCGCAAATCCGCTGCACACTCCCAGGCAAAAGCCTATAATCAAAAAGTTTAAAGATCCTGTCGCACCGACTGCTGCGAGTGCCTGAACTCCAAGAAGCTTTCCCACAATCATCGTATCAACTAAATTGTACATCTGCTGAAACAACAATCCCATCAGCATTGGGATGGAAAATCCCAGAATCAGCTTCATCGGAGATCCTGTTGTCATATCCTTTGTCATCGTGATATCCTCCTCATTTTTCGATTGGTTCTCATTAAGTTTATCGTTAAACCTATCCCTGGAAACGAGATTATTATATCACTTTTTTTCTCAACTTCAACTGTCTTTTCGTCTATTTTTTTGCCAAAGTTTTCCTGAAAATACGACAAAATCTCAGCATATTACAGAGATCACCACTGCAGCGTGAGCTGTTCCCCTCTGACTTGCCTGTTCTTTTCTCCTGAGTCTTCCTCCACAGTGCACTCCTCTCGCTCATGACGCTTTGCTTCCTCGTCAATCAGGATCACCTCATCCGTTTCCGTCTCCTCCATAATGTCTCGCGAGTGGGTTGCCAAAATCACCTGAATCTTCATCTCTTTCTGAAGTTTCTTGAGCACGCGGATCAATTTTTTCTGAAACTCCGAGTGGAGATAAGCCTCCGGATTGTCAATCAAAACCACTTTGCACTGCTCTGGACACATCAGATAGATTGATGCCAAAATTTGAAGCACCTGGAGTTCCCCATCTCCAGCATTGTCAAAATCCAGAGATACCGCTCCATTTCCACATTCTTCCTGAAAAGATGCTTTCACATAAATCTCTCTGCTTTCATCGCATTCCACAGATTCTAATACAAAGTCAAATTCTTCCTCCATCACTTTTTTTAATTCCTGATATGCCACATATCTTGTCTTGCGAAGTGCCAGAATCATATTCCGGAGAATCTCACTCTGACCGCCCCGGCTCATCTGATTCTGCATGACAACCGGAAAGATTTTTGCCTCCATTGTCTGAATACCATGGAATCCTGAGATGTATAGAGGGATATGGGTCTGGAGTCTCGGCATATTTTTGAGTTCCGCTTCTGTCGAGTAGCATTTCAGATTAAATCCACCGAAGATGGAGGTGATGAGCATTTTATACACATTTTCATCCTCATCTTTCAAAATAATCGAGGCTCCAATTTTCGATTCATCTACCACCACCTGTTTTCCCTGCCGCGAAATCTTTCCATAGTACAGGTCACGAAAATCTGATATTTTGATTCCCGGCATATCCGTTGCGCCCACTCCTTTATTCCTTACAATTGCCTGTCCACCCTTGAAGGTAATCATCTCATTTTCATGGAGTGTATACATCATCAAATTGATTGCCTTTAAAACCGTACTCTTTCCGCAGCCATTTTTTCCTGTCAATACAGAAAACGGCTTTAATGGTGTCGTATATTCTTTAAACTTTTTAAAACGATTCAGTGTAATTTCCTGTATCATATCTTTTTCCTTCCCATGTATTCTCATCCATTTTCTCTGGCTTTATTTTCTGACTTGTCTTTTTTGATTATATCACACTTTTTTTATTTTGTGCCAACGCAAAGCGCCTGCGCTCTTTTATATAAAAATGATGCCGGTCGGATTTTCACATATGCTTCCATCCAATCGGCATCACTTTTAGAACTGCTATCTTATATACTCCCCTCGATAAATAATATTGTAAATTACTGAAATTTCTAAATGAAATCTTATTTATCCTTCTGTTCTGATTTTTTCTCTGCATCTTCGACAGTTCCTGTCCATTCCTGCTGTCGCTCGCCTTCTCCCTCTTTTTGTGTATTCTCAGACTGATACGTCTGTGTCTTCACAAAAACCTTTTCCTTTGGCTGCTGCTCTATTTCTATCTGCTTATTTCGAATCATCCGCACTCCGATCCATATAATCACAAGCGCGATGCAGATGCGAGGCAGATATTGAAAAAGAGTTTCCAGCCTCCAGTATAAGCCCCAAGGTAAAATGGCGCTCAACAGACTCATAAAATTAGACGCAAGCATTGCAAGACCGATCACAATGAAAACTGCCGCCAAAACTATACTTTTCTTTTTCTTCAGCAAAGGAAACATCTCAGCGAACTCCATGTCAAACAGATATCTGTCTTCCAATTGATAAAATTCTTCCGGATCCATAGAATTCTTATTCAGCGTATCAAAAAAGCTATAACTCCATATAACCGGAAGAATAAACATCAAAACTCCCAGATTTATCAAAATGGCAAACCCCATGATTCCCCAGAATACTACCATCAGCGAAACTCCCATTTTCATAAATCCTAAATACATGTGACCTGCTCCCGGGAACAGAGCAAAACAAAATGTCAAAAATTTTCCTTTTTGTCTCATTTTATGGAACCTCCTCTTTCTCTCCGTTTTTCTTGCTACCGCGCCTTCTGTGACAGATAAACAAGTTTTTACAGATACATTTCTGTATAAATCTTCCATGTCAATCTGTCTACAGCATTGCCCAGTTTTTCTGTCAGGCTTTTTCCTGGTTTCGGCATTTCCGTCTGCACATTCTGTCTGGGAAGGTGTGTAACTTCCGGCTCCCTAAAAGAAGTTGCAAACAAGATGACAATCGCTGCAGCCATAGCGGCACACACTTTCATGCTGTAAAACCAAATCTGTTTTTTCGGAGATCTAGGGACGATCCGATCTGTTCCTCTCAAAATGCTTTCTCTCAGATTGCGCGGCATAGCCATGGGTTGCTGTTTTTCTGTGAGCAATGTCAGACGTTCTGAGCAAAATTCACAAGACGAAGCGTGGGTTAAAATCTCGATCTCTTCCTCTCCCGTCGTCTGCCCACTCAAAAACTTCCCCATCATCTCCTCATTGATATGGTGATCGCCCATCGTTATGCCTCCTTTCTCCAAAGCTTTTTTAGCATCGCCTTTGCCCGGTAAATCTGTGTCTGAATCGTCTTCACCTTTTTTCCTTTTCTCTGCGCAATTTCTTCTGCCGTCATCTCCTGACAGAAATAACAGACGGCAATGTCATCATAAGGTGGCTTAAGGCTTTTGCATAAAGTGTAAAATTCTTTCTGTACATGATGTTCCAGAGCAGTCTGTTCCGGTCCATCTTCTTTACTTTCTATGATTTGAAAGTAAGTATCTTCTATGGGGAGCATCTTTCTTCCAGCCATCTTCAGATAATCCAGACATTTATTTGTCGCGATTGTACTGATCCAGGCTCTCTCATTCTGACCGTCAAAGGTGGGAAGGTTTTTATAAACGGTCAAAAATGTGTCCTGCGTCAGATCCTGCGCATCAAAATGATTGTCTGTGATTCTGTAGCAGATGGAATAGACGAGATTTCCATACTGATCTACCAGTTCTGCCAGATATTGTTTATAGTCGATACTCCCCACCCCCCTGTACAGTGATACTTTTGAGTTTGCTTTGCAATGCATCTCAATAATATATAACGATTTAATTCTCAATAAATCTTCAACTTTTTCAAAAATTTTT
>JALEVQ010000124.1 GCA_022788205.1 Robinsoniella sp.
AGACGATGCGCTGTATGCTGGAAACGACGGCGAAAAAGATAAGATAGAAATACGGAAACAATGAGAGTGAACAGAGAGTTCATGAAGGGGTACACCACCGCGGGTGTATTCTTTTGTGAACTCTTTTTTGTTTCAAATGGCGCACAGAGCAGAAATGGCGATGTGCAGATCAAGAAGAGGAGGCAAGAGATGATTACGGTCAATGGGAAAGAAGAATATCTGGAAAAATCCATCACTCTTTTAGAGTTTTTAGAGCAGAGGCAGTATCGCCCGGAGAGGATTGCTGTGGAGAAAAATGGGGAGATTATTCCTAAAAAAATGTATGCACAGACGCAGGTGGAGCAGGGAGATAAGCTGGAAGTAGTAAGCTTCGTCGGGGGAGGCTGAGTAGGAAAAGATGGACATGGACAGGAAGAAAGTGCCGACAAAACAAGAGATCGATGAGGTGCTGTGCGCGCGCCATGGAAGAGCAGTACAGGCAAAATTATCGTCAGCGCGTGTGGCAATCGCAGGGCTTGGAGGGCTGGGATCGAATGTAGCGATACAGCTGGCAAGAATAGGGGTTGGTCATCTGCACTTGATCGATTTTGACTGTGTGGATCTGACGAATCTGAATCGGCAGCACTATTTTATTCGGCACCTGGGTCGCCCGAAGACGGAGGCTTTGAGAGAACAAATCTTAGAGCTGAACCCTTATCTGGAAATTCAGACGGATTTTGTGAGGATCACGCAGGAAAATCTGGAAGCGCTGTTTGCAGGAGAACAGATTGTGTGTGAAGCATTTGATGTGCCGGAGAATAAGGCGATGTTGGTCAATGGTATTCTGGAGAAGTTTCCACAGATTAAACTGGTGTCGGCAAGCGGCATGGCAGGATTTGGGGACAGCAACCAGATTCACACCAGAAAAGTGATGAAAAATTTTTACCTCTGCGGCGATGAGACGACAGAGATCGCACCGGGCAGAGGATTGATGGCTCCCAGGGTAGCAATCTGTGCCTCCCACGAGACAAATATGATTGTCAGGCTGATTTTGGGGCAGGACGATGCAATTTAAAGACAGATACAGAAGAAAGGATACAGGAAAATGAGCAGAGAACACGATACATGGAAGTTAGGAAAACACGAATTTACATCGAGATTTATCTTGGGATCAGGAAAGTATTCCCTGGAATTGATCAAGGCAGCGGTTGAGCAGGCACAGGCACAGATTGTGACGATGGCACTGCGCCGTGTCAATGAGGGTGGACTGGCAAATATTCTGGACTATATTCCAGAGAATGTGATGCTGCTGCCAAACACTTCAGGGGCGAGAAATGCACAGGAAGCGGTGAGAATCGCAAGGCTGTCGAGGGAAGTATGCGGCAGTGACCTGATAAAAATTGAGATCATGAGGGACACAAAATATCTTCTCCCCGATAACCAGGAGACAATCAAGGCGACAGAGATTCTTGCAGGTGAAGGATTTACGGTCATGCCTTATATGTATCCGGATTTGAATGCGGCGCGTGATATGGCGCAGGCAGGAGCCGCATGTATTATGCCTCTGGGCGCACCGATTGGTTCAAACAAAGGATTGTGCACAAAGGAATTTATCCAGATTCTGATCGATGAGATCGATCTGCCGATTATCGTTGATGCGGGGATCGGGCGCCCTTCTCAGGCATGTGAGGCGATGGAGATGGGAGCGGCAGCTGTGATGGCAAACACTGCGATTGCGACGGCAGGAGATGTGCCTGTGATGGCAGATGCGTTCCGCAAAGCGATCGAGGCAGGGCGCGAGGCGTATCTTTCTGGTATGGGCAGAGTCAAAGAAAAAGGAGCAAGCGCTTCCTCACCTTTGACGGGATATCTTCAGGACTAGGAGGCAAAAAGATGAGTGTAGAAAACCATGTAAATGAAAGTATTTTGAGTGAAGAGATCAAAGAACATCAGAAGCAAAACAGAATTGATCATATGAAATATCTGCCTGACATGGAAGACATCGGCAGTGAGATCATGGATCGCGTGATCCGTGAGATGAATGACTACGACTATGATCGCTATACGGCAGAGGATGTGAGAAATGCGCTGGCTCATGAGTATAAGACACCGGAGGATTTTAAGGCACTGCTGTCGCCAGCAGCTCTGCCGCTTCTGGAGGAGATTGCAGTGTGTGCGCAGCAGGAAAAACAGAAACATTTCGGCAATTCCGTGTGGATGTTTACCCCGCTTTATATAGCAAATTACTGTGAAAATTATTGTATTTACTGTGTGTTTAACTGCCATAACCGAATCAAGAGAGCACAGCTGAATTTTGAGGAAATTGACCGCGAGATGGCGGAGATTGCAAAAAGCGGACTTCAGGAGATTTTGATTTTAACAGGGGAAAGCAAAAAGAAATCAAACGTGGAATATATTGGTGAGGCATGTAAGATTGCAAGAAAATATTTTCGGGTGATCGGGCTGGAAGTCTACCCGATGAACTCGGATGAATATGCTTACCTGCACGAGTGTGGTGCGGATTATGTGACGGTCTTCCAGGAGACATATCATTCTGACAAATACGAAACCCTCCATCTTGCCGGACATAAGAGAATTTTTCCATATCGCTTCAATGCGCAGGAAAGAGCACTGAGAGGCGGAATGCGAGGTGTGGGGTTTGCCGCTTTGCTGGGGCTTGATGATTTCAGAAAAGATGCTTTTGCCACAGGAATGCATGCGTATTATCTGCAAAAAAAATATCCGCATGCTGAGATCGCATTTTCCTGTCCGAGACTGTGTCCAATCATCAACAATGATAAGATTAACCCAATGGATGTCCATGAGGCACAGCTTTTGCAGGTAGTGTGTGCATACCGTCTGTTTATGCCGTTTGCAAGCCTGACAGTTTCTACGCGAGAGTGTGACAGGGTGCGCGACAATCTGGTCAACATCGCGGCGACGAAGATCTCAGCAGGAGTGAGCACTGCGATCGGAGAGCATGTAGAAGAGCTGGAGGATAAAGGCGATGCACAGTTTGAAATCTCAGATACACGTTCAGTAAAAGAAGTATATGACAGCCTCGTACAGTTAAAGCTTCAGCCAGTGATGGCGGAGTACCTCTATGTGTAGGCAGCAAATTTTGCCGCAGGAGTATATGGGAAAGATCATCGCGGTGACGAACAGAAAGCTTTGTACAGTACCTTTCCTGGAACAAATCGAGTGGATCTGCACATTGAAACCGCATGCCATTCTCCTGAGGGAGAAGGATCTGCAGCCGGAGGAATATGAGGCACTTGGCAAAAAAGTCAAAGAAATCTGCGAACGCCATCAGGTAAAATGTATCTATCACACCTTTGTGGAGGAGGCAAAAAGAGAACAGATCGAGAGCGTTCATCTTCCGATGTGGAAGCTAAGAGAGTGTAAGACATGGAAAGAAGGTAGAATCTCTGTGGTGGGAACTTCGGTCCACTCTGTCGACGAGGCTATCGAGGCACAGCAGCGCGGCGCAGATTATGTCATAGCAGGTCACATTTATACGACAGACTGCAAAAAAGGTCTTCCTCCCAGAGGACTTGGTTTTTTGCGCGAAGTGTGTGAGGCGGTGGAGATTCCTGTCTACGCGATCGGGGGAATCCATCTGGATCCATCTCAGGTCGAGGAAGTACTCTCATGTGGCGCCAAGGGAGTCTGCATCATGTCCGAACTGATGAAAGCCCCTATCGAGCTCTGTGACCGGTAAAACAGTTTCCCTGACACAAATCCAAAATCAGAAATTTGATAAAAATGATAGAAAAACTGCCAAATGTGAAGTATAATAAAAGATAGAACACAGAGAAAGAAGTTCGGGAAGGCAGGAAATCATCTAGTGGAAAAAATACTGAATTATATGGTGGAAGAGGGAGAAACTGCGTGGATGGGTGCCACTTTGGAGGCGAATGGTGTAAACTTTACTCTGGAAGTCA
>JALEVQ010000047.1 GCA_022788205.1 Robinsoniella sp.
GGCGGCAGGAGGAATGAAGAAAGAAACGGTAGGAAAGAATATCAGTGAGGAGTTAGAGACAATTATCAGTGACCGCAGAAATGTCATCATAAGCAGGGCAGAAGGGTATGTGAAACTGACACAGAATGATCAGGAGGAAGGTTCGGGGCAGGTGATCTGGCCGATTATCAGTGAAGGAGATGCAATCGGCGCGGTGGTCTTGATCGGAAGAGAAGGGAGAAGTATGGGAGAGACAGAGAAGATATTGGCAAAGTGTGCCGCAGGTTTTATGGGAAGACAGATGGAATCTTAAGGAAGAATGGCAAGATGATCCAGGTATCCTTTTGGGCACCTTTTCACAAAAGTATTTCATGGTTTTTGAGAAAAGGTGCCGAGAACGATACCGCACGTTTTTTCGATTTGTTTCCTATTTCAGCTCTAATGCTTCCATGCCCATTTTTTCGAGAAGGGCAGATTTGATATCATACAGTTTCTGTGAGAGATCCACATAAACCTCATGCGGGTTGGTAAATCGTTTTGTCTCATCCCAGATCGTGTCGAGCTCTTTTGCACAGTAATCGCGGATTTCCATGACAGAAGGAGATTCGTAAATGCATTTTCCGTTTGAGAATACAGGAACGAGAAGCTCACGCAATTCGTAAGTGTCTGCGTGGATTTTCGTCTTTTTCCAGGTTTCGATCGGGTCAAAGATAATCATATCTTTTGAGGTGTCGAATTTCTCGTCTGCCAGACAGATCAGATCTGCCTTGATTTTGCCGGTGGTTTTATCGTAGATGCGGTAGATTGTCTTGTTTCCAGGATTTGTGATTTTTTCTGTGTTCTCAGAGAGTTTAATCTTTGGAATAAACTTGCCTGTCTGATTGTCGCGCACAGCAGCTAATTTATAGACACCGCCGAAAGCAGGGCAATCTTTGGAGGTGATCAGGTTTGTGCCGACTCCCCAGGAGGTAATCGTTGCACCCTGCGATTTTAAGCTCTGGATCAAATATTCGTCGAGGTCACTGGAAGCAGAGATGATAGCATCATGGAAACCTGCCTCGTCTAAGAGGATCCGTGCCTGTTTGGACATGTATGCGAGATCACCGCTGTCGAGACGGATGCCATAGTTTTTCAGGGTGATGCCTGCCTCGCGCATCTCGCGGAACACGCGGATAGCATTTGGTACACCTGATTTTAAGGTATCATAGGTGTCAACAAGAAGAATGCAGGCGTTCGGATAAAGTTTTGCATAAGTCTTGAATGCTGTGTATTCATCCGGAAAACTCATGATCCAGCTGTGTGCGTGTGTTCCTTTGACAGGGACATCAAAAAGCTGACCGGCAAGCACATTGGAAGTTCCGATACATCCGCCAATCATTGCAGCGCGCGCACCGTAGACGCCGGCGTCAGGTCCCTGAGCGCGGCGCAGACCGAATTCCATGATACCATCCCCTTTGGCGGCGAAGACAACGCGGGAAGCCTTTGTGGCGATCAGACTCTGATGGTTGATGATCGTCAAGATTGCAGTCTCCACAAGCTGTGCCTCCATGATCGGGGCGATTACTTTTACCAGAGGTTCATATGGAAATACGACAGTGCCTTCCGGGATCGCATAGATATCCCCGCTGAAATGGAAGGTTGACAAGTAATCCAAGAAGTCCTCATCGAAGGTCTTTAAGCTGCGCAGATAGTCAATATCTTCTTTGCTGAAGGTGAGGTTTTTGATATAGTCGATCACCTGATCAAGTCCAGCCGCGATGGCATAGCCGCCATCACACGGGTTGCGGCGGTAGAAGGCATCAAAAATCACAACTTGATCCGTTGGATTCTTGAAATATCCCTGCATCATAGTCAATTCATAAAAATCTGTTAACAGTGTCAGATTCATTGTACTCATAGAAAGGCTCCTTTCATTTCGGAACACGATGTCCGCTTGCAGAAAATGATTGCACGCAGGACAGGCGTGTAGTAGTATAATATCTGACCGTATTATACCATAAAATTGTCCTAAAAGTTAGGGATAATAGGAAAATATAAAAAAATAAAAAAAATTAAAAAAAGTACTTGATTTTTTGAAAAACATAGTATATAATACATCTTGTCTTGAGGCAATGGGCTATCGCCAAACGGTAAGGCAACGGACTCTGACTCCGTCATTGTGAAGGTTCGAATCCTTCTAGCCCAGCTCTAAAGGTTGTCTTTAATGAAGCGTATACAGTTTCATTGGAAGGCAACCATTTTTTTTACCATGGATTTGTAAACTCCTTGAACAAGATTTACGCTTCCATGGCGCAGAGATCTGCATGAGGATATGGGATGAATAGAAAAGTGGAGAGTATATGATTTACGAATGGAAAAGCAGAGTGCGCTACAGTGAGATCGGCGTTGACGGGAAACTGACACTCACAGCGCTGGTCAATTATTTTCAGGATTGCAGTACGTTTCAGTCGGAAGAGTTGGGTCTTGGATGGAGATATCTGGCGGCACATAAGAAGGCGTGGGTTCTTTCATCATGGCAGATTGAGGTGAAACGTTATCCGTCTATGGGCGAAAATATAACAGTGAAGACGTGGGCACACAGTTTTAAAGGGTTCTACGGCGGAAGAAATTTTTTGATGGTGGATGAGAGGGAAGAAGTGCTGGCATACGCCAACACAAACTGGGTCTTTATGGACGTTGAGACGGGACATCCGGCGAAGACGGCCCAGGAAGAAGCGGAAGCTTATGGACTGGAAGAGCCATACGAGATGACGTATGCCCCAAGAAAAATTTCATTTCCAGAGGATGCGGTTCCGATGGAAGGATTTCAGATTGGAAAACAGCATCTCGACACCAATCATCATGTGAACAATGAAGAATATATCGCGATGGCACAGGAATATCTGCCAGAAGACTGGGGCGTCAGCTCTATGAGAGCAGAGTACAAAAAGGCGGCACTTCTGCATGATATAGTCATTCCGTTTGTAAAGCAGGAGAAGGAGCGCTGCACAGTCGCACTCTGTGACGAGCAGAAAAAGCCGTATGCGATTGTGGAGTTTTATCGGAAAACTTTGGGAAAAGAGAAAGTAAGGAAAGAGATTTGAGCCGCATCGGGTGCGGTATAGGAGGAGAATATGCTTCAGTTAGGAAAAAAACAAGAATTAACAGTGATAAAACAGGTAAATTTCGGAGTATATCTCGCGGAAGGAGAGGGAGCTTCTGAGAAGGTACTGCTGCCTCAGAAAGAGGTTCCGGAGAACACAGAAGTGGGCACAAAACTGGAAGTATTCCTATATAAAGATTCGAAGGATCGTCTGATTGCGACGAGACGCACACCGATGCTGGAAATCGGGGAGGTAGCACAGCTGACGGTGAAGGAAGTGGCAAAGATCGGTGCGTTCCTGGACTGGGGTCTGGAAAAAGATTTGCTTCTTCCTTTTAAAGAACAGACAAAGAGAGTGCGCGAAGGGGATCAGATCCTGGCAGCGCTGTATATTGACAAGAGCAGCCGTCTTTGTGCGACGATGAAGATCTATCCTTATCTGTGCAAAAACTCTCCTTATAAAAAAGATGACCATGTCAGTGGAATCGTCTATGAGGTCAGCAGAGAGTTTGGAGCTTTCGTGGCAGTTGACGGGAAATATTCCGGATTGATTCAGGCGAAAGAGGCGGGAGAGCAGTATCACCCGGGCGATCAGGTGGAGCTGCGCGTCACGGGGGTAAAACCGGACGGAAAATTAGATTTAAGTGCCAGAGAAAAGGCATATCTCCAGATCGACGAGGATGCCGAGGCGGTGATGGGCGTGATAGAGGAATTTGAAGGTGTTCTGCCGTTTAACGACAAAGTGTCTCCGGAAATTATCCAGAGAGAGTTCGGGCTGAGCAAAAATGCGTTCAAGCGTGCAGTTGGTCGACTCTTAAAGCAGGGACGCATTGAGATCACAGAAAACAGAATCAGAAAAATAAAATAGAAGAGGAGACATCGATATGAAAAAAGCAATCAGTACAGACAAAGCTCCAGCAGCGATTGGACCATATTCACAGGCAATTGAGATCAACGGCATGATTTTTACCTCCGGCGTGATTCCGGTGGTTCCACAGACGGGAGAGATTCCTGAAGGTGTAGAGGCACAGGCGGACCAGGCAATCCGAAATCTCGCTAATCTTTTGGAGGCAGCTGGCAGCAGCACAGATAAGGTGGTAAAGACGACGGTATTTATCAAAGAGATGAATGATTTTGCTAAGATCAATGAGATTTATGCGAAGTATTTTACGGGAACTTATCCGGCACGTTCCTGTGTCGAAGTGGCAAGACTTCCGAAAGATGTTCTGATCGAGATCGAAGCCATCGCAGAAAAATAGGAGAGAAAAAAGCCGAAAACTCCGAAAAAATACAGCAGAAACTGCCGACAGACAACTAGAAAAAGCAAAAAAAATGGTGGAATAGTTCCAGAAGCTCCGTTGACGAGTACGGGAAAATATGGAAAAACTCCGAAAATAGAGGGGGATGCTTGATTTTATGCGAGAAATGGGTTATAGTTGTGGCGTAACAAGAAGGGATTTTTGAAAGGAGAGGCTTTTATGAAAGTACAAAATATCACAGATATTGACAAATTCTTCAAAGTGATCGACAGTTGCAAAGGCAAAGTAGAACTCGTTACCGGAGAGGGAGACAGACTGAATCTGAAATCCAAACTTTCCCAGTACGTTTCTATGGCAAATATCTTCTCCAGTGGCGAAATTCCAGAATTGGAAATTGTTGCGTATGAGAAGGAAGATATTGATAAACTGATCAATTTCATGCTGAGCGGCAATATGGAATAATATTTGTCCTCTAAACACAAAGAAAACTGTTGAGAAGAATCGTAACCATTCAGCACCGTAAGAAAGTCTTCATAGGACTGACAGCTGCGAGAATCTTATGGATCATAAAGTAGGAAAACCGTCATATCCAGCACGGAAAAAATCTGTGCCGGGTATGGCGTTTTTTTTTCTTTGTGAGTCTTTACTTTACCTTCCGGCAGAAGTCTGATATAATAATTTATGTGAAATCATAAAGAAAAAGGAGAAGAAGCGTTGGATTCGATAGACTATTATGAGCGGTATGCAAATTTATATTATGAGAATACAGTAGACATCGATATGAGTGAAATCATAGAAAGATTCGTAGAGTTACTTCCTGAAAATGCCGATGTGCTCGATCTCGGATGTGGTTCCGGGCGGGATGCGATTGCACTGGAGGAGGCGGGATGCTATGCAACCTTGCTGGACGGTTCTGCTGAGATGTGCAAGCTTGCCGAGATTGCGGCGGACAAAGAAGTGCTGCATATGAGATTCGACGAGATGGAATTTGAGGAGGTATTCGACGGGATCTGGGCATGTGCCTCTCTTCTTCACGTTCCAAAAAATGAGATGGATCAGATTATGGGCAAAGTGTACGCAGCGCTCAAGCCAGAAGGAATTCTGTATGTCTCCTTCCAATACGGGGAGGAAGAAAGGATTCAGGATGGACGTTTCTTTAGCGATTATACACAGGAATCGCTGGAGGAGATGCTGGAGAGACACGGACAGTTTGAGATCCTTGACATCTGGGTGTCGGAAGATGCGATGGGAAGGGAAGACAGACAGTGGATCAATGCGCTTGCCAGAAAGAGAAAAAAGGGAAAGAGGAAACGACATGATCGTTGAGAAACAAAGCGCTCACAGAAGGATCCGGAACACGAATCGTCTGTTCCTGGGAAGTCTTTGCTTTGTGACAGCGGTATCTCTGAGCCTGGGGTTTGGCGGAGTCTCTATGTCGATGGAGATGAACCTGATTCTCACTCAGCTGTTGTTTTGGATTCCTATTATACTGTATTTGCTGCTGACTCGGACAAATCCATTTCGTCTGATTCCATTTCACAGGATCTCCCTGTCTACCGTGTGTATGATTATTCTGTTCACGCTGCTGCTGATACCGGTTGTGACATGGGTGAATATGATTTCCATGCTGTTTGTGGACAATACGGTTGTGGAAATCGATCAGCAATTGCAGCCGAATTCTCTCCTCGTCAACGTACTTTTGATGGCTTTGATGCCGGCAGTGTCGGAAGAACTGATGGTGCGGGGTATTTATTTTCAGCAATATAAAGTGAGCGGGATTTTTAAAGGGGCAGTTTTGAGCGGCATCGCCTTTGGAATGATGCACATGAACTTTAACCAGTTTTCGTATGCCCTGGTGATCGGTGTCATTTTTGCTCTCCTGGTGGAGGCGACAGGAAGTATTTTCGCGTCGATGACGGCACATTTCGTCTTTAACGGATATAATGTGGTGCTCACCTATATTTTACAGGATGAGGTCTTGGAGATGACACAGGAGACGGCAGTCCAGGAAGTGATGCAGACAGATCTGATTCAGATGCTGTTTGGATATACGACTGTTGCCTTTATCACCGGAATTCTTGCATTCAGTGTATATCTCTGGATTGTCCAGCATTGCGGCAGAGGGGAACATATGAAGCAGATTTTCTGTACAAATCGTTCATACGAAGGAGAAAAAATCAAGGTGATTACACCAACATTGGTGCTGGGCATTATAGTTGGAGTAGGAATTATGATTTTTATGGAATGGATCGCATGAAAGCTGGAAAGCGATAATAGAGACAAAAGGATAAAACAGAGAAGAAGGGAAGCTTCTCTGTTTTTTCTTTCAGTATTCGATTTAGAAAAAAGGAGAAATCCGGTAGATATCATGATATACAACAGTGGACCGCGATTTCAGAAAGGAGGAAATTTTGAATTTTGTACATTTACACACACATACAGAGTACAGTCTTCTAGACGGATCGAATAAGATTAAGGAGTATGTCGCGCGTGTGAAGGAACTTGGCATGGACAGTGCTGCTATCACCGACCATGGAGTCATGTTTGGAGTGATTGATTTTTACAAGGAAGCAAAAGCGGCAGGGATTAATCCGATTTTGGGATGTGAAGTGTATGTGGCACCGGGCTCACGTTTCGACCGCGAAATTGGAGGTGGAAAAGATGAGCGCTATTACCATCTTGTATTACTCGCTGAGAACAATACAGGTTATCAAAATCTGATGAAGATTGTCTCAAAAGGATTTGTGGAAGGATTTTACTATAAGCCCCGTGTTGACAAGGAACTGTTGCGGACATACCACGAAGGCATTATCGCGCTGAGCGCCTGCCTTGCGGGGGAAGTTCAGAAATATCTGACGAGAAGCATGTATGAGGAGGCCAAAAAGACGGCG
The DNA here is from genome assembly GCA_022788205.1 of Robinsoniella sp. Lineage (GTDB taxonomy): Bacteria > Bacillota > Clostridia > Lachnospirales > Lachnospiraceae > JAGZHZ01. The sequence continues at coordinate 7,212 of JALEVQ010000047.1, forward strand.
CTGGAGTATCAGGAGATTTTTGGAAAGGGAAATTTTTTCCTTGAGATACAGGATCATGGGATACCGGAGCAGAAGATGGTCAATCAGCAGCAGCTGAGAATGAGTCAGGATACCGGCATTGAGCTGGTGGCGACGAATGATGTGCATTACACCTATGCCGGGGATGCCGAGCCGCATGATATTCTGCTTTGCCTCCAGACAGGAAAAAAACTGGCGGATGAAGACCGCATGCGCTACGAGGGAGGACAGTATTACGTCAAATCATCACAGGAGATGGCAGAGCTTTTTCCGTATGCACTGGAAGCGCTGGAAAATACACAGAAAATCGCAGACAGATGTCATGTGGAGATTGAGTTTGGCGTGACAAAGCTGCCGAAATATGATGTGCCGGATGGATACACTTCCTGGGAATATCTGAACAAACTGTGCAGAGAAGGTTTGGAGAGAAAATATCCAAACCCGGAGTCCTATCTGTATGAGAGACTCGACTATGAGCTTGGGGTCATCAGGCAGATGGGATATATCGACTATTTCCTGATTGTCTGGGATTTCATTCACTATGCCCGGAAACAAGGGATCATGGTGGGACCGGGAAGAGGGTCGGCGGCGGGAAGCATTGTCGCCTATACACTCGACATAACAAAGCTGGATCCGATGAAATACCAGCTTCTGTTTGAGCGTTTTTTGAATCCGGAACGAGTTTCTATGCCAGATATCGATGTGGATTTCTGCTTCGAGAGAAGACAGGAAGTGATCGACTATGTGGTGAAAAAATATGGG
>JALEVQ010000034.1 GCA_022788205.1 Robinsoniella sp.
TTCCACTCTTTCTTCCTTGTCTGATCGACCATTTTTCTGTCACTCTCCCATTTTTCCGTCTCCAAAACAGAGTGAAAAAAATAAGCGCTCGCATCTGCCCAAAAAAAGAGCAAGACCATACGTCCTGCTCTTCTGTACACACAAAACAGACATGTCTGCGCCAGCAGACATCACCATAAATAAATTATAGAAATAACAGTGTAAAAAGCATTTGTAAGGCAGATTTCACGAGGGCAGACTTCTAGCGTAAACGCTTGCCCCGCCGTCTATTTCATTCGCTCTGTTTTGTCCTTTCACAATGCTCAACATACACTTACCTCTTTCTTTTGCTGTTGTTATTCAGTATATCATCTCTCACTCTCGCAGTCAAGCGTGTCATCATGCCATCGTCCGCCACCTTCTCTATAAACTCTGCCGCCATGACTGCACCTCCACACTGCTGAAAATCTTCTCCTATCTCCTGTGCACATTTTCTATAGTGGTCGTTTTTCAGAATTTCGATCACAGCACGGCGGATTGCCTTCGCGGAATTCCGCCTCAAACGCACTCCCGCTCCCAGTTCTTCCGTGCGTATCGCGACCGCATTTTCCTCAGAATGCTGCGGGAAAAGTACCATCGGCACACCGTAATACAGACTCTCATTGACGCTGTTCATCCCACAGTGTGTCAGGAAAACATCTGTTCCAGAGAGTACTTCCATCTGATTGACATAGGACTCCACGGTGAAGGAATCAGGGATCTCTCCTAGCTCTGATGGTTCCGTGCTCAATCCGATCGACATGATCACATCCACCTCCAGATCCTTCAGTGCCTCGATGCATTTTCGGTAAAACTTCACATTCCGATTGAGCACAGTTCCGAGCGCTATGTAGATCTGTGGGCGTTTCTTTCTGAACCCTCTTACCCCTTTCTCTATGACCGAGGGACCCACAAAGGCATATTTGTCGGAGAATGTCTCGACCATCGGCTGAAATTTCCGCGAAGTATACACAATTGTGTTGGTGTCATTGTCATTCTGGACGATAGAGACAAAATTTTCCACAGGATATCCGTGTTCATTCAGAAGCTTCATTTTCTCCTGAATTCTCGGCATTCCCTTAAACATGGAGATCATCTCACGTAAACCCTGTTTCATCATTTTTGCCGTGTATTGGTTGAATGCGAATGTCGTCGTCGAGCACACGAACGGAATCCCATATTTTCTGGCAAACAGTTTGCCCCAAAAACATATGGAATCCGAGACGATACAGTCTGGCTGGAAGCTCTCAATCTCTCCCCCTATCATATTCTCCATATTTACCGTCGTATCCACCACCATTTCAATCAAAAGTGCAAAATCTTTTCCGACCTTGTCCTCCAAGTCATCCGGCTCTGGCGGCATGTACGGTTCGCAAGAGACGTACTCCGCCCCTGCCCCTTCAATCTTCCCCCTAAATTCACAAAATGAATAATAGCGCACCTTATGTCCCCTTCTGACCAACTCCCTCACCACACCGATGGTTGGATTGGTGTGACCGTGTGCCGGAATGTTGAAAAACATAATATTACTCATACTCACCCTCTCCTCTCTTTGTCACTGATCTGAGAAAATCTCTTCCATATATTTTGCAAAAGTGCTTTTCGGCGGAATCGCGATTCCCTTTTCTTCATCGCCCAATAAAATCAGCGTATCCCCCGGTTTAATTCCGAAAACCTCGCGTGCCTGCTTGGGAATCACAAACTGCCCCTTTTCTCCGACTGTCACTGTCCATGCGTATTTTCCTTTCGGTATCTTCATAAAATCCCTCCATTCTATTTTGTATGATAAGTATGATTTGTTATACAAATCATACTTCCTATCTGTCATTTTGTCAAGTATCAAAAAAAGAGTGCTGCCGCACTCCTTACTTAGCACGGCAACACCCTTGCATCGGACTGACTATTTTGCCCATTATCTGTCCAGATTTCGGATATTTATTTTATACTCGTTTACTGGTATACTTTCCCTCCGATGGAACTCTCGTGCTGTCCCACCGCGACAGGCAATCACTCTCTCCGAAATTTTTGCTGCAAATCTTCATCTCTGAGGTATTATACAATATAATATGCTTTGTTTACTCGACACCGTTCTCTCAGAGATTTCTGATTAGGCAACGCAGCTTCACTCTCACTCTTCGTCTCATGTTTTTGCTGTTTGTGTCGAAATATGCTACATCAATGTTTCCGGTCTCACCCGTGATTCATCGTAGTTTTATTTTAGCACATTGTGTCAAAAAAGTCTTGTAAAAAAATCTGCGAACTTAAAAAAATATCTGTCTTCCAGAGGCAGGCTCTTTCTGATCCACACTTTATATTGCAAATCCGGCATATTGTGTCATGTACAGCTCGTAATATCTTCCTCTCTGTGCGAGCAGGCTGTCATGGCTGCCGCTCTCGACAATTTTTCCCTTATCCATCACTACAATCAGATCCGCGTCCCGGATGGTTGAGAGGCGGTGTGCAATGATAATACTGGTTCTGTTTTTCATGACAAGATGCATGGCATCCTGTATGGCTTTCTCTGTCCGGGTATCGACGTTAGAAGTTGCCTCGTCGAGAATCAGAATCTTCGGGTCAGCGACAAAGGCTCGCGCGATTGCGAGAAGCTGGCGTTGTCCTTGGCTGATATTTTTTCCCGACCCACTCAGAATCGTTTCGTACCCCTGCGGCATCCTCTCGATCATCTCTGCGCAGCGGCTCATCTCTGCCGCAGTTTCCAGCTGTCTCTCAGTGGCATTCTCATTGGCATATTTTAGATTGCTGCGGATGGTGTCAGAGAACAGGACGGTATCCTGCAGAACAATCGCCACATTCTTTCGCAGGCTTTCCCTGGAAATACCTTTGATATTCTGGTGGTTGATCAGAATCTCTCCGCTGTCGATATCGTAGAAACGCATCAACAGATTGACAACGGTTGTTTTCCCGCTTCCTGTCGCTCCGACTAACGCAACTTTCTTTCCAGATGGGACAGACAGTGAAAATTGCTGAAGTACCGGATGCTCTGGCTCATAGGAAAAGCTGACATTGCGGAATGTGACATCTGCCCCTGTTCTGTTTTCAAGTTCCTCCCCGGCTTTGTCCTCGCTCTCCTCATCGAGGACACGGAAGACTCGCTCTGCGCCGGCGATCGCTGTCTGAAGCTGCCCGTAAACCTGTGCCAGTTCATTGATTGGCCGGCTGAACTGCTTTGCATACACGATGAATGCAGAGATCACACCGACTGAGATAAATCCGTTCACCGCAAAATATCCTCCAAAAGCTGCAATGATCACAAATCCGATATTTCCGATGCAGTTCATGATCGGTCCCATGACACCGCTGAAAATATCGGTCCGTATCCCTGCCCTCGTGAGCGCATCCGAAGTACGGCAGAATTCCTCTGTTGTGATATCTTGGTGATTATATGCCACAACCGTCCGGTATCCCGACACCATCTCCTCGACCGTGCCATTCAAACTTCCCAGAAGCATCTGGCGGCGGCGTGAGAACTTTCGCACTTTACTGGAAAGTATTTTTGTCGCGACTACCGTCAGAATCACTGTGGCACAGCTTAAAAATGCCAGCTGCCAGCAGTACCATACCATGATTCCTGCCGTACCCGCGATTGTCAAAACTCCGGAAAACAGCGATGGCAATGACTGGGAAACTGTCGTCGAGATATTTTCGATATCATTTGTCATCCGACTCATCACATCGCCGTGGGAATGTGTGTCAAGATAGCGGATTGGCAAATCCATGATTTTTCAGAAGAGTTCTTCCCTCATCCGGCTCACAATTCTCTGGCTCAGCTTCGCGCTGAAGAAACCTTGCAGCAGCTGACTGACACTGTAGAGTAGGTAGACTGCCAGCATAAGCCCTATTGTCTGGCACAGATTGCCCACGGCAGAGCCAGCGATCACGTCAATTGCCTTACTCTGAAGGCTTGGCGCATAGACACCGCACAGCGTCCCAAAAATCACAATGATAAGCATGCTGACTACCATGATTTTCTCGTGCGCAAAATATGCCCATATTCTCTTTACGGTCGCCCCGACATTGTCTGCATGTTCTACTTCTGCAAACCTCGCATTCCTGTTCATCCCCGGAACATTGCGCTCAATCACTTTCTGCTCACTCATCGCTCTCACCTTCCTTTCCAAGCTGTGAAGAATAGATATCCTGATAAGTCTTGCAAGAGCGGATCAATTCTTCGTGTGTCCCGCATGCCGCAATTCTGCCGTTGTCCAGCACAACAATCTTATCTGCCTGCCGCACCGAGGCAATGCGCTGCGCGATCATTATTTTGGTACTCTTCGGTCTCGCCTCACTGAGCGCGGCATACAAATCTGCCTCTGTTTTCAAGTCCAGCGCGCTGGTGGAATCGTCAAAAATCAAAATATCCGCTGACTTTAACACTGCTCTTGAAATCGCGATTCGCTGTCTCTGTCCTCCTGACAGACTCATCCCACGTTCTGCGACAACTGTGTCGTAGCCATCCGGTGTCTCTGAGATAAAATCGTTTGCCTGTGCGATGAGCGCAGCAGCATAAATCTTCTCCTCTTGCTCTCCCGGCGCTCCCCACGCGATATTTTCCTTGATAGAAGTGTTGAACAGTTCACTTTTCTGGAGCGTAAAAGCGATTTTATCGCGCAATGCTTTTTGACTGTACTCCCTGACATCTCTGCCATCCACCAAAACAGCACCCTCCGACACATCATAGAACCGGGGGATCAAACTGACCAGCGTCGTCTTTCCACATCCTGTCACCCCCATGATTGCCACGGTCTCTCCGGGATGGATCGTCAGATTGATGTGCCTCAGTACAATCTGATTTGTCCCTGGATAAGCAAACGACACATCGCAAAATTCGATCTTTCCTCTTTCCTCTGTCTCGCCGTCAAAATCACCATCTTTCAATTCTGGCTCACTCTCCAGCACTGCCTTGACGCGCTTCCAGGAAGCAGCTCCACGCGAGATATTTTGAAACAGCATCACAAGCATCAAAATGCCGTTGAGAAGCTGGGTCGTGTAGGTGATCGCTGCCATGATAGTCCCGGGCGTGGTCACACCACTTTGCACTTCATATGATCCCACAAGCAGAATCAAAACCACAACCACATACATCAGTGCATTCATCACCGGGTTCATAAAGGCGAAAATCACAAGAACCCGAAGTTGTACCTTAACTAATTCATTGTTTGCCTTTCCAAAGCGCACCTTTTCGTAAATCTCACGCACGCATGCTTTGATGATACGGATACCTGACACATCTTCCTGCATAATCTCGTTGATCTCATCCAGCTGTTCCTGCAGTCTCGGAAAGAATGGGTTGGCTTTGTACAGGCAAAAAGCCATGCATCCGACAATGAACGGAAAGGCACACAAGACGATCAGACCAAACTGGCGATTCAGCCGAAACATAAAAAATATGCTTCCTGCCGTGAGCATTGTGGTGCGGATCATGCCCCGCACGAACTGTGCTACAAAATTTTGAACCTGCGTGATATCGTTTGTCACCCTCGTGACCAGCGATCCTGTCCCAAATCGATCCATCTGGGGAAACGAAAAGGTCATGATCCTGCGAAAGCAGTCTTTGCGCATCTCATTTCCAATATTTTGAGCCGTCATATGTACAAACACATTGTTCATGGATCCGCAGAATCCGCCAAATACCACCAGACCAATCATCGTGATCCCCAGTGTCAGGATCAGATGGAGATCTCCCACATTGTTATTTCCGATCCCCAGCACTCCGTCGTCCACAATCCGACTCATCAGCTCTGGCTGAATCAAGTCCATCAACACTTCACCGATCATGCACAGTGCCGCAAGAATAGCAAAGTGAAGATATCTTTTCACATATTTCCACATCTATTTTTCTCCATTTCTTTTTTTGCAAAAAATCACGGCAGCGTTCATGCTGCCGCGAGTCTCTCCTCCCTGCCTTCAAATTTTGCTATTTTCCTTCACGATAGCGCTCAACCCAATCTTCATTGAGCTTTTGCGCCAGTTTCAGCATCGTTTTCTTTTCTTCTGCAGACAGACAGGAAAACATTTCCTGATGTCTCATCGTCCGCTCCCGCACTGCTTTCTCAGCTTCTTTCCTGCCTTCATCGGTCAGACATATATCCATTGTTCTGAAATCCATCAGATTCGGAGTGCGCTCGATCATTCCGGCATTCTCCAGTTTTCCGATCACTTCACTTGCAGAAGCAGGCTGGACTCCCAGCCTCTTTGTCAAATCCCTCTGTGTAATTTTGCCCACTTCACTTAATATAATCAAAACGCGTTTCTGACTGCTTTTTCCTTCAAACAGAAAGCGTATTACATGTCCCAAATCACGCAAATTCATAATCAGTTGGCTGTTCATATCTAATGTGCTGTAGTCTGCCACATCTTTTGCCTGTTTCTGCCCGCTGTATTTTTCTTTTTCTATCACTTTCTTCACTGCACCGAAATTTTCTTTTTCCCTTTTGTACTGCAGCATCTTCCCATCATAGCATTCCTTACGCTTATTCTCATCTTTCTGATCCAACATCGCTTCCTCCTCACCATCAGCATTATTTAGGTACCTTAATATCTTAAAATGACTCTCATATTTTGTCAAGATATCCCTATTCGTTTGTTGTCAAATCTTTCATCCATTGTACCTCTATTGTCATTTTTCATGATGTCTGTTTTTTCCA
>JALEVQ010000043.1 GCA_022788205.1 Robinsoniella sp.
CAGAGAATGGGAATGTCCTTGTTGTCATACTCATCATGATAGAGATATAAACGCTGCTATCAATATTCTAAATGAAGGATTGAGAATATTAGAAGTAGCATAGAAACTATGGATAAGAACCGTAGGAACTACGGGGATAGCTTGGTAAATATCTTTTCAGTAGAAAGGAGTTCCCAAGAATCTCGTGGCTTTAGCCATGAAAGGTTCAAGTTGGCAATGAGTATGTGCATGGCATTGCCGCAGGCTGCTATGGCGGCAGAAGCAGAAACAACACAGCAGACAGAGAGATTCAGTGAAGATGAAATTTTAAACAAAATGAAAGGCGGCTGGGCTGGTCAGATGGCTGGCGTTACCTGGGGAGCACCTACAGAGTTCTACAATTTTAGAAAGTTTTTTGAGATTGATCCAAATATGACGATTATTCCGGAAGATTTGGTTCCGGAATGGACACCGGAGACGATTAATGACGCATTTAATCAGGATGATTTATATGTGGATATTACGTTCCTGGATTGCCTGAAAGATAATGGACCGCAGGCAGACTGGTCCTTATTTGGAGAGTATTTTGGAGAGTCACAGTATCGTCTTTGGCATGCCAACAAATGGGGATGTGACAATGTGAGAGCTGGCATCCAGACACCGTGGTCGGGACATTATTCCAATACGCTTCACTGTGACGATATTGACTGGCAGATCGAGTGCGATGCAGTTGGAATGGCATGTCTGGGTCAACCGGAAGCAGTGAAGGAATTATCATGGCGTCTGGGACATGTGATGAATTATGGTGACGGTGTATATGGAGGAGTGTATGTATCCACCATGTATGCAGCGGCATTTACAGCAGGCAGCGTTGATGAAATCATCAAAGCAGGTATGAATGCAATTCCGCAGGAAAGTCAGTTCTGGCAGGTACAGAATGATGTATTACAGTGTAAGCAGGATGGAATGACCTGGGAAGAGACAAGAGAATTTCTTGCCGGTAAGTGGGAAAACGACAGATGTCCAAGTGGCTTGTATAATACAAAGTTTAACATTGATGCTAAAATGAATTCTGCATTTATCACAATAGGTCTTGTGTATGGCGAAGGAGATCTGGAAAAATCCATGTTGATTTCGATGCGCTGTGGACAGGACAGTGACTGCAATCCGGCTTCTGTGGCAGGAATTTTGGGATGTTTCTATGGATACGATGCACTGGATGAAAAATGGACATCTGCAATTGACTGGGATGGAACAAAGTTTGAATATACAGATTATACTTTGAACGAAGCAGTTCAGGCTAATATGGATGTTGCAAGGACAATCCTGGAAGTAAACGGCGGAAAAGTAGAAGATGGACAGTGGATTATTCCAGTTTCTGATTACGAAGGTAGCATGATCCTTGAACAATGGCCAAAAGAGATGAATGCGATGCCAGAATTTGACTATGTGGTTTGCAACAATGGAGAAGGAATGACGGTACATTTTGATGCAAAAGCATCTGATGAAGATGGTATCAAAGATTATCAGTGGTTCTTTGGAGATTTAAGCTTTGAAAGTGGAAAAACGGTATCGCATACATATCGCGAAGCTGGAACATACAGAGTAACGTGCTATGTGACAGACGAGATTGGAAATACAAGCTGGCAGCAGATTGATGTACTTGTCACAGAATAGAGCAGGCAATGAGCAGCAAAGATAAATTTGCTTATATTGACCAGCACATGAAAGTTTATCTTGAAAACTCTCTCTAAGAAGAGATGCTCTGGTCACAATAGAGAATATAGTGATCAGAGCATCTGATTTTTCCTGAATTTGCCATGAGATAAATGTAATTTAAAACTATAATTATAAAAAAAGAAGAAGCGCGGAAGAAGAATACACGAAATTAGCAGAATATTCTAACGGAATATATGGAAAAAATTTCTATTTAAAAGTATGATGTCTCTTGTTTTTAAAATAAAAATGTGATTTAATTACCAAGGATGTGTACAGCTTTTTTTCTATGCAGAAAAGTATGATGGAGGCAAACGCTGTCTAGGTGAAAAAGGAACATAATAATTTTAGCTGAAAAAGATCCAAAAGTGCAGCGGAGACAGAAGCATCTGACAATGGTAAACGGATATGACGTTTGACGGCGTCATTGCCAATTATAAAAGCCCACCGGATTGCTCCGTGCAGCCAGGTGCGCAAGCGTTCTGTCTGCGCCCACTGAGACGGGGCTTTTATAGAAAAAGTTTTTGATCTTAAGAAAATGGAGAGAAAAAAGTATGGTTCTTCTGCGAGATATTGCAAAAATTGCTGGGGTATCCCCCGCAACAGTGTCGCGAGTCATCAATAATTCCGCTGAAGTGAAAGAAGATAAGCGCCAG
>JALEVQ010000053.1 GCA_022788205.1 Robinsoniella sp.
TCCTCACCATCAGCATTATTTAGGTACCTTAATATCTTAAAATGACTCTCATATTTTGTCAAGATATCCCTATTCGTTTGTTGTCAAATCTTTCATCCATTGTACCTCTATTGTCATTTTTCATGATGTCTGTTTTTTCCATTTTCTATCTTGACGAATACTGCCTTATAAGATATAGTATCCTTGTGTCAGCAATTACGAGATGAAGTTTGCAGGAAAGTGGCTTTGCGCCCACCGAAGGAATAACACTCTCAGGTATCCCCCTCAAAGGAGGATGAAACTGTGAATCGATCGTATCTCTGGAGACGTCCGGTAATCGGGGGCCGAAGGTGCAACAGACGTCAAGGCGTTTGAATCTCTCAGGCAAAAGGACAGAGGATGCTTTTATTTTGCATTCTTTTTTTGCGTGAAGAGCCTCAGCAGGCTCTTTTTTGTATGCAAAAATCTTTCTTTTCTCCCGCTGCGCGCAATCTTTTTGGCGGATCTCACAGTCCGCTTGTCAAAGCGCACCTCTCGGTGCTGCTTTTTTCAACTTCCCTGATGAAGGAAATAAAAAATGGATAGGAGAAAAAATCATGTGGGAAACTATTAATCAACTATTAACCACCGTCGATGACCTGGTGTGGGGAGTGCCGTTGATGGTGCTGATTCTTTCTGGCGGTATTCTTCTGACAGCACGTCTCGGACTCTTGCAAATCCGCCGGCTTCCCCTTGCCCTCAAGTGGATGTTTCAGAATGAGAAAGACGGATCCGGTGAAATCACCAGCTTTGCCGCTCTGTGTACAGCGCTGAGCGCCACCATCGGCACTGGAAACATTGTAGGTGTGGCTACCGCTGTATGTGCCGGCGGTCCAGGTGCCCTGTTCTGGATGATCGTGGCTGCTTTCTTCGGCATGGCTACCAAATATGCAGAAGGTCTTCTCGCCGTAAAATACCGCGTGATTGACAAAGAAAATCACTCTCTCGGCGGACCATTCTATTACATTGAGATGGGTATGGGGAAAAACTGGAAATGGCTTGCAAAACTTTTTGCCTTTTTTGGCGTATGTGTAGGATTGTTTGGCATCGGTACTTTCAGTCAGGTAAACGGTATTGCCAGCGCAATTCAGAACTTTTTCGATCCTGAGAAGACGAACTGCATCGCTATTCCTTTTCTCGGAGAATACTCCTGGGCTGTCGTGATCTCTTCTCTGCTTCTCGCCCTCTGCGTCGCAGCAGTCCTGATCGGCGGCATCAAACGTATCGCCAATGTCAGCCAGATCGTAGTCCCATTTATGGCTGTCATTTATTTTGTGTTCAGTATCACTTTAGTTCTGTTTAATATCACCAGTGTTCCTTCTGCGATCGTGACAATCGTCAAGGGCGCTTTCAATCCTTCGGCAATCACTGGCGGTGTCGTCGGAAGTATGATTGTCGCAATGCAGAAAGGTGTAGCGCGAGGTATTTTCTCAAACGAAGCTGGTCTGGGAAGTGCCCCGATTGCTGCTGCTGCCGCTCAGACAAATGAGCCTGTACGCCAGGGTCTTGTCAGCATGACAGGAACTTTTATCGATACGATTATCATCTGTACACTCACGGGTTTATCGATCGTATTGACCGGAGCATGGCAGGTAGAAGGTCTTGAAGGCGTGCAGGTTACCACTTATGCTTTCCAGAATGGTCTGCCTATCCCGCCTCAGATTTCCAGCTTTATTCTGATGCTCTGCCTGGTATTCTTTGCATTCACCACCATCCTCGGCTGGGATTACTACAGTGAACGCTGTCTGGAATATCTGACACATGGAAGCAAGAAATCTGTTCTGATTTATCGCTGGATTTATATCTTCGCAGTGTTCATCGGACCTTATATGACAGTGAGTGCTGTGTGGACCATCGCAGATATCTTCAATGGTCTGATGGCATTGCCGAATATGATTGCCCTGTTTGCCCTCAGCGGTGTTGTCGCAAGAGAGACAAAACAATTCTTTCAGGCTAAGAAGCATATGTAGAGATTCCCAAAAAACAGCGTATCAGCAGGGAAGACCTTCCAAAAAGATTTGATTGTTTTTTAGAAAGTCTTCCCTGCTGATACGCTTATTTTTTATATGATGAGTTGCCCGACAAATCGGGCGATTTAAAGTAACATTTTTAAATTTGCACTTTGAAAATTTAACACATTATCTTCAACAGAAATCCGTTCACTCCCTGGAGAGTATTTTTTTCATACGGATAGGCTGATTTTTGACTTCACTTTCAGATTAATTCTGGATAAGGGGCGACTTTAACTAAACCGGTCAGATATCTGATCAGTTTTCGTGCATTCATTCCGGCAACCTTAAAGCCGAAGAACAGTTTTGTTTTGATATAGCCACGAACTGGCATCCTATCGACATGATGTCTGCTCCGAAGTGCCGCAGGAACCGTTTCTATCCCGTTTCGGAAATGCGACAATGTTTTGAATTCTTCTGTTTTCAAGAAGCGTTGCTGTCTGGCATGAAACGCTGTCCGCATCGCTATTTTAATGGTGGCAACGCGTTTGTATTCTTTCGGATGGCACTGACTATGATAAGGGCAGTTTTTGCAAGTAGCTAATGGAAACGATGCTTTGCATTTTTGTGTATTTTT
>JALEVQ010000062.1 GCA_022788205.1 Robinsoniella sp.
CCGGATGCCTCTGTGGAGCAAATACTTAAAAAAGATGGTGTGGAGGAGCTTGATCCAGTGATCACCTCCAAGAATACGTATGTGGCTCCGTTTGTGAACGCAGAAGAGTGTGAATACCTTGTGATTGAGGATGCGTTTCCAAATGGCAGACCGGAGTTGGAAAAAGGCGGTCTGATGTTCACTGCCAGAGAGACAGTAGACAAGGTGGAAAAAATGAAAGTCTGCACTTGCCTGAATCCATTGCACACGGCGCTTGCCGTCTTTGGATGTCTGCTTGGATATGAGAAAATCTCTGAGGAGATGAAAGATGAAGAGCTGAAAAAACTGGTGCAGACCATCGGTTATGTAGAAGGTCTTCCGGTTGTTGTAAATCCAGGTATCCTTGATCCGAAAGAATTTATCGACACAGTTCTGAATGTCCGCATACCAAACCCGTTTATGCCGGATACACCACAGCGAATTGCAACGGACACCTCACAGAAGCTTGCCATCCGCTTTGGAGAGACGATCAAAGCATACCAGGCATCTGACGAGCTGGATGTAAAACAGCTGAAGTTAATCCCTCTCGTTTTTGCAGGATGGCTGCGTTATCTGATGGCAATCGATGATCAGGGAAACAAATTTGATCTCAGCCCAGATCCACTTCTCGACACCGTACGCCCATATGTGGAAGGACTGAAATTAGAAGAAGGACAGGATGTGGCATCAGCTGTCGCACCAGTGCTGAAAATGAAACAGATCTTTGGCGTAGATCTGTATGAAGCAGGACTTGCAGATCTGGTTTGCAGCTACCTGAAAGAGATGACAAAGGGAACTGGAGCGATCCGTGAGACATTGAAAAAATACGTATAGAATAAAAAAGAAAAATGGCATATCAAAAAGCGATATGCCATTTTTTAAATCAGGCAGCCCTTTTGCAGGGCTGCAAAAATAGATAATCAGAAATATTTTACAGACATGCCTTCATCTGATCATACGTTCCGTTTGCCTCGATATTTTCTAACATGCTTGCCACTTCTGCCTCAAAACCAGGAATCTGGCTGAGATCTTTTCCCCAGAAATCGGTGTTGGTACATACAGCATGCACCAGATCTTTTGCGGAATCTTCTCTGTGATTATAGTAGAATTCCAGTACTGCGCGGTCGTCAGAGATCGTGTAGGTATCGCCATTTGGACGTTTAGCGATCAAACCGGTGTCTGTCAGCTCGGTTCCGCGGTAGAAAGCGATGTAAAATGCAAAGGAAGCGGTGATACATTTTGGAAGTTTTCCAAACTTGTCCACATAACCTTCCAGAGACGGCATCACGCGTGCTCTCCACTTGGAAGTAGAATTCAGAGAGATCGACAGCAATGCATGGTCGATGAATGGGTTTTTAAAACGCTCTGTGACAGCGGCAGCGAAGTCTTTGCAGTCTTCCTCAGACAGAGACAAGGTCGGGATGATTTCCTCATAGATGGTCTTGTTCATGAAGTTTAAAATCGTGTCATCATGCATACAGTCTCTGACAATGTCCTGTCCTGCGAGATAAGCGCCTAATACCATGGAAGTGTGTGCACCGTTTAAGATGCGGACTTTTCTCTGTTTGTATGGTTTGTGGTTGTCTGTGATCAGCACAGGCAGTCCTGCCTCAGCGAATGGCAGCTCTTTTTTCAGGGATTCCGGTCCTTCGATTACCCAGAAGCCAAAGACTTCTCCGGTATCGATGATATTGTCCTCATAGCCGTTTTCTTCGTTGATCGCAGCAGCTTCCGAGCGCGGGTAGCCAGTCACGATGCGGTCGACCAAAGTAGAGCAGAAGATATTTTCGGATTCAATCCAGTTAATAAATTCTTCTCCGAGTTCCCACTGAGTTGCATACTGAATCACACATTTTTTCAGCTCTTTTCCATTGTCATCGATCAGCTCACAGGCAAGAATCACAAATCCTTTTCCTGTCTCTTTTCCAAATTTCTGGAAACGGCGATACAAGAACTGAGTGAGCTTTGCCGGGTAGCTGGAAGGCGGAGTCTCTGTGAACTGGCAGGAAGGATCGTAGGTGATACCTGCCTCTGTGGTATTGCAGGTGATATAGCGAAGGTCTGGATTTTCGGCACATGCCATCACAGCCTCATAATCTCTGCAGATATTTAAGCAGCGACTGACGCAGGAAATGATTCTTTTGTCATTGACTTTCTGACCGTTCTCGAATCCGCGCAGATATAAGGTGTACAGACCTTCCTGTTGGTTGATGAAATTGGCAATTTTTTCGCCGCCGGCACCGCCGATCGGCTGAACCAGGACCACTTTGCTGTTGAATCCAGCTTTTTCGTTCATCATATCGATAAAATAGTCGACAAATGCGCGGAGAAAATTTCCTTCTCCAAACTGAAGCACACGTTCTGGAGCATCTTTTAACAGATATCCTTCATAGCCCTGCTCCTCAAGGGTCTGATAATTTAATTTTTTCATGGTATAGTTCTCCCTTTTTCAGTGTAAAACAAAAATAAAGTTTAGAGTGTAACGCCCTGCTTAAAGATTGCCATGTCATGGAATCCCGCTTTTTCCGATTTGACTTCCTCTCCGGAAGCGACAGCGATCACATAGTCGAACAGCTGATTGCGCAGTGTCTCGAGATCGGTGCCTTCGACAAGCTGACCGCAGTTAAAATCGATCCAGTTTCCTTTTTTGTTGTAGAGAGCAGAGTTGCTGGAAATCTTGACGGTCGGGACAGGGGAAGCGAAAGGAGTTCCTCTGCCGGTTGTGAAGAGTACAATGTGTGCACCGGATGCGGCAAGAGCGGTGGACGCCACCAGATCATTTCCGGGAGCACTCAGCAGATTTAATCCCTTTTCTTTTACGGGCTCTCCGTAGGAGAGGACACCGCGGACAGGGGCACTGCCAGATTTCTGGGTGCATCCCATGGATTTATCTTCCAGGGTAGAGATTCCGCCCTTTTTGTTCCCTGGAGACGGATTTTCGTAGATCGTCTGGTTGTGGCTTGTGAAATAATTTTTAAAGTCATTGATCAGTGCCACGGTCTTGTCAAACAAGGCTTCGCTTTCACAGCGATTCATAAGAAGCGTCTCCGCTCCAAACATCTCAGGGACCTCGGTCAGGATCGTCGTGCCGCCCTTGGATATCAGCAGATCGGAAAAGGCGCCGACCGTCGGGTTTGCCGTGATGCCGGAAAGTCCGTCAGAGCCTCCACATTTCATACCGATGATCAGTTCACTGCAGCTGATCGGCTCGCGTTTCATAACACTGGCATAGGAAACGAGTTCCTGGATCAGCTCTAAGGCATCGCTGATCTCATCATCTGATTCCTGGCATACAAGGAACTTGACACGGTTTTCATCGTAAGGACCGATGTATTTTTTTAATTCTCCGATGTTGCTGTTTTCGCATCCAAGCCCGAGGACCAGAACACCGCCTGCATTGGGATGATTGATCAGATCAGCGAGAATCTGTCGGGTATGCTCCTGGTCATCGCCCATCTGAGAGCATCCGTAAGGGTGAGGGAAAGCAGCGATAGCTTCAATGCTGCCGCAAATGAGAGACTGTGCTTTTTTCTCGATTGCGGTTGCCACATTGTTGACACAGCCGACGGTCGGGATGATCCAGATTTCGTTGCGGACGCCAACTTTTCCGTCCGCTCTTTTGTATCCCTGGAAGAAGCGCTCTTCGGTAGGGGGCAGCGTTGTATCTTGTTTTTGGTAGGTGTAAGTGAGAAGATCGCCGAGTGCGGTTTTCATATTGTGGACATGAATCCATGATCCTGCCTTGACCGGCTCTTTGGTGATACCGATCGGATATCCATATTTTATGACGGGTTCATTCTCAGACAAATCTTGAAGCGCAAATTTATGACCCTGGGGGATATCCTCCAAAAGATTGATTTCTTTCTGATCAATAGAAATCACAGTGCCTGCCGATAACGGGCAAAGCGCAACGGCAACTTTGTCGGCAGGATGAATTTTGATATAGGTCTGCATAGAATCCTCCTATAGTAATGAGAGAATTTTCCTGCCACAATTTTATGAATTTATTTTATGGCGGAATCTTTCTGTTCTCTATCATGGTGGAAGTGAAATACAAAATTTTAAAAAATGTAAGTGCTTACATAAAATGTAACGCGTATTTTCGGAAACGTCAACTGAAATTTTATGAAAATTAAAAAAATATTAAAATTGCATAAAAACGAGTTGTGATAATTGTGAAAAATTATCGTTAAAAAAGCTTTGCAATTTAGCAGAATGTCTTTTATAATAGAAAACAAGATGTAAGAGCTTACATAAATTCACAGAAGAGGAAGTGAGGGAATTTATGAATATCTATGATATTGCAGAGCTTGCGGGTGTCTCGATTGCCACTGTTTCCAGAGTAGTAAACGACAGCCCAAAAGTGAGTGAAAAGACGAAGGCAAAGGTACGTGCAGTGATGGAAGAACAACAATATACGCCGAATGTCTTTGCGAGAAGTCTGGGATTAAACTCGATGCAGACTGTTGGTGTTGTCTGCCCGGATGTCTCAGACGTTTATATGGCAACTTGTGTTGCCTATCTGGAAAAGAGTATCCGGAGTTATGGGTATAATTGTATTTTATACTGTAGTGGCTATGAATATGCAGATAAAGAAAATGCAATTAAACAGATTCTTGAAAAAAGAATTGATGCGCTGGTTCTCGTGGGATCGCAGTACGCTGGGGATGGAAGCGAGAGCGACACGAGATATATCAGAGAAGCGGCGCAGAAGGTTCCTGTATTTTTTATTGGCGGATCGATTCGCTGCCCAGGGGTGTACTGCGTTGTGGCAGACGCTTATCAGGCGATGTACGATGTCGTGTCTGCCTTGACGGAATCGGGGAGAAAGCGCATTTTGTTTCTCCATGACTCGAATTCTTACAGTGCAAAACAAAAACTTCGCGGTTACGAGGATGCGCTGAAAGATAATGGACTTCCGGTTTTGGATGAACTTAAAATTTTTGCACAAAATAAAATACGGAAGGTATATGAGATTCTTTCAGAACAGAAAGATCTGGAATTTGATGCCGCAGTAGCGACAGATGACGGGCTTGCAGTGGGTGTGCTCAAATATGCCAGATCCAGAAATCTCTCTGTTCCAGAAGATGTGAATATCATTGGTTATAATAATTCAGAACTCGCGATCTGCTGTGAGCCGGAGCTGTCATCCATTGACAGCCGCAGTGATGTTCTCTGCAAAGCAGCGATCGACTCTATGATGAGACTTTTAAGCGGGCAGCCAATCAGACAGAAAAGAGTCGTGTCATGCCGCTTTGTGAAGCGTCACACAACAAATTTCTAGAAAATGAAAGGATAAAGAAGATGAAAGGTTTAAAACAAATTTTGGCGGCAACGCTCTGTGTTGCTGTCGTGGTGGGGACAACTGGATGTTCTTCTTCCCTGACCGGAGGAAAGAGAATTATCCGTATCTCTCATGCGCAGTCTGAGACCCATCCAGAACATCTTGGACTCTTGAAGTTCAAAGAGTACATCGAAGAAAATTTGGGCGACAAATTTGAAGTGCAGATTTTCCCGAATGAGATCCTTGGATCCGCACAGAAAGCGATTGAGCTGACGCAGACAGGTGCGATTGACTTTGTGGTGGCAGGTACTGCAAATCTGGAGACATTCGCAGACGTCTATGAGATTTTCAGTATGCCATACCTCTTTACTTCTGAGGAAGCTTACCATGAGGTTATGAATGACACTGATTATATGAATACAATTTATGAGTCCACGGACGAGGCAGGTTTCCGCGTGATGACGTGGTACAATGCAGGTACGCGTAATTTCTATGCGACGAAGCCGATCAACACGCCGGATGACTTAAAAGGTCTGAAGATTCGTGTGCAGCAGAGCCCGGCGAGTGTAAATATGGCAAAAGCGTTCGGTGCAGCCGCATCGCCGATGAGCTTTGGTGAAGTGTACACAGCCATCCAGCAGGGTGTCATCGATGGCGCTGAGAACAATGAGCTGGCACTGACAAACAACAAGCACGGCGAAGTTGCAAAATATTTCTCTTACAACAAACATCAGATGGTTCCTGATATGTTAATTGCAAATCTGAAGCTGTTGAACGGGCTGAGCGATGAGGAGCGCGCGATCTTTGAGGAAGCAGCAAGATTGTCCACAGAGGTGGAGCTTGCAAACTGGGATGACCAGGCGGCAGCAGCAAAGAAGATTGCAGAGGAGGATATGGGCGTACAGTTTATCGATGTCGATGTTCAGGTCTTCAAAGATAAGGTGGCAGATGTCCAGGAAAGTATGTTGGAGGAGAACCCTCGAATCCAGGAGATTTATGACCACATTCAGGAAGTAAATGCGAAGTATATCACAGAGGAGGGGGCAGAATAAGATGAAAGCATTGCATAAAATCCGCAAGGGAATCGATATGGTACTGAGCAGTGTTTGCGTGCTGCTCTTTGCACTGATGGTTGTTGTGGGAACATATCAGATTGTGTCCCGCTATTTCTTCAACAGCCCGAGTACGATCTCAGAGGAGCTTTTGACGTACAGCTTCACTTGGATGGCTCTTCTGGCATCCGCGTATGTGTTTGGAAAGAGAGACCATATGCGTATGGGATTTCTGGCAGACAAGCTGACAGGAACTCCGAGAAAAATTCTGGAGATTGTGATTGAGTGTCTCGTTATGCTCCTTGCAGGAAGCGTTATGGTATATGGTGGATATAATATTATGCAGCTGACCATGACACAGGTTACAGCCTCTCTTGGCATACCGATGGGCGTGGTATATACGGTTGTACCTCTTTCTGGTATTCTGATTGTGTTCTACTCTATTTTAAACATTGTCGATCTTGCAGTGGGATATGAGAGAGAACAAAGAGAAGTAAAAGAATAAGAAGGAAGGGAGAATCGATATGAATACAGCAGTAGTTTCAGGTTTAATCATTTTAATCTTGCTGGTAATCATGCTGATTGCCGGTGTGCCGATCGCGGTTGCACTCGGAATTTCTTCTGTGTGTGCAATTCTGCCGATTATGGATATTGATGTTGCCGTTTTGACAGGAGCACAGAGAATTTTCTCAGGTATCTCTGTATTTAGCTTACTTGCCATACCGTTCTTTATTTTGGCTGGAAATATTATGAATAAAGGCGGAATCGCCGTCCGACTGATCAATCTGGCAAAATTGCTCACAGGACGTACTCCAGGTGCTTTGGCACAGACAAACGTTATTGCAAACATGTTGTTCGGCGCTATCTCTGGTTCTGGTACAGCAGCAGCCTCTGCAATGGGTTCTATCATTGGACCGATCGAAAAGGAAGAGGGCTATGATCCGAATTTCTCAGCAGCGGCAAACATTGCAACTGCGCCGACAGGACTTCTGATTCCTCCAAGTAACGTAATGATCACCTTCTCTCTGGTAAGTGGAGGTACCTCTGTTGCCGCTCTGTTCATGGCAGGATACATTCCAGGATTTCTCTGGGGACTTGCATGTATGGCAATTATTTTCATACTGGCAAAGAAGAGAGGATATAGAAGTACTCAGAAATTTACAAGAAAAGAAAAAATTAACATTATTTTACAGGCACTGCCTTGTCTGCTTTTGATTGTCATCGTTATCGGTGGTATCATCGCGGGTATTTTCACGGCGACAGAGGGATCTGTGGTGGCAGTAGTTTACAGTTTGCTGTTATCCTTATTCGGATACAAATCCATTAAAATCAAAGATCTGCCAAAGATCTTCAAAGACAGTGCAGAGATGACAGGTATTATCATTTTCCTGATCGGTGTATCAAGTATCATGTCATGGGTTATGGCATTTACAAACATCCCGACGCTGGTTTCGAATGGACTGCTTTCCATCAGTAACAATAAATTTGTCATTCTGTTCCTGATCAACATCATCCTTCTGGTGGTAGGTACCTTTATGGATATGACACCGGCGTGTCTGATCTTTACACCAATCTTTTTGCCGGTTTGTACCGCACTTGGAATGAACACCATCCATTTCGGTATCATGATGATCTTCAACTTATGCATCGGAACCATCACACCTCCGGTTGGAACGACCTTGTTTGTCGGTGTCAAAGTCGGCAATGTCAAGATCGAGACCGTGTTTAAGCAGCTGCTATACTACTTTGCGGCGATCTTTGTGGTGCTGATGCTCGTGACGTACATTCCGCAGATCAGTCTGTGGCTGCCAAGCCTTATGGGATATGTATAATGATAAAAAACATTTTATTTAGGAGGTTGTTTCGATGAAACCATTTATGGATAAAGACTTTTTACTCAGCACAGATACAGCAAAAGAGCTGTACCATAACTTTGCATCACAGGTTCCGATCCTGGACTATCACTGCCATATCAATCCGCAGGAAATCGCACAGGATCGCAAATTTGACAACATTACACAGGTATGGCTCGGAGGCGATCACTATAAGTGGCGCCAGATGCGCTCGAACGGTGTCGATGAATATTACATCACAGGCGACGCACCAGACCGCGAGAAATTTCAGAAATGGGCAGAGACCTTGGAAAAAGCCATCGGAAATCCTCTGTTCCACTGGAGTCATCTGGAATTGCAGAGATTCTTTGGATATTATGGTGTGTTAAACGGAGACACGGCAGAGGAAGTCTGGAACCTGTGCAATGCGAAATTACAGGAAGATTCCATGAGTGTCAGAAATCTGATCAGACAGTCGAATGTGACATTGCTTTGCACGACAGACGACCCGATCGATGATTTGAGATGGCACAAAGTAATCAAAGAGGACGAAAGCTTCGACGTACAGGTACTCCCGGCATGGAGACCGGACAAAGCGATGAATCTGGAAAAACCAGAGTACCTCGATTATCTGTCAAAGCTTGCAGCAGTTTCCGGCGTTGAGATCAAGACCTTTGCGGATTTAAAAGAAACAATCGTAAAGAGAATGGAATACTTTGACAGTATGGGATGCTGTGTGTCTGACCACGGCATTGACTATGTCATGTATGCGCCTGCATCCGACGAAGAGGTGGAGCAGATTTTTGCTGACCGTCTTTCCGGAAAAGAGATCTCAAAAGAAGCAGCAGCGAAATTTAAGACCGCATTTATGCTGTTTGTCGCATCAAAATATGAAGAGTTTGGCTGGGTGATGCAGCTGCACTATGGATGCAAGAGAGACAACAACAAGTCAATGTATGCAAAGTTGGGTCCTGACACAGGATATGATTGTATCAGCAATTATGCACCGGGAGATCAGCTGGCTGATTTCTTAAACGCAGTTAATGAGGCAAAGAATCTTCCTAAGACGATTCTCTACAGTTTAAATCCAGGAGATGATGAACTGATCGGAACGATTTTGGGATGTTTCCAGAACAGTGACGCGATCGGAAAAATTCAGCAGGGATCTGCGTGGTGGTTCAATGACAATAAGACAGGCATGATGAAACAGATGACTTCCCTTGCAAACTTAGGTCTGCTTGGAAACTTCATCGGTATGCTGACAGACTCCAGAAGCTTTTTGTCATACCCAAGACATGAATACTTCAGAAGAATCATGTGTGAACTGATAGGAGGCTGGGTAGAAAACGGAGAGTATCCGAAGGACATGAAGAATCTGGAAAAGATTGTCAAAGGAATTTCCTATAACAATGCAGTTCGCTATTTTGGATTTGACTTAGAGACGAAATAAGAGACAGACCGTACAGAGCATAGAAAAAGAGACTGCCGTAGAGATAGAGATCAAACATCTATTTGCGGCGGTCTCTCTTACTAAACGGACAATGGGGAGTCAATGTCCCATTGCCTGCTGGATACGTTTCTTTGTCTCCAAAATGAGTTCGCGAAAGTTTGCGATACGGTTGTCATCCATGCGGTCCTTCGGGGCAGAGATGCTGATGGCGTATTTCGGTTTTCCGTGAAAACCTTTCAGAGAGGCTGCGATGCAGCGGACGCCGAGCTCGTTTTCTTCGTTGTCCAGCGCATAGCCGTCCTGACGGATCTTTTGAATTAAGGCAGAAAACTGTGCAAAGTCAGTGATCGTGTAGGCGGTCAGCTTCTGAATTTCACTTTGCTCCCAGACCTCACGGATTTTTTCGTCGCTCATGTCAGCGAGCAGAGCCTTTCCTACCCCGGAACAGTACAGTGGGATGGTCTTTCCGACCATAGAGATGAGGCGCACAGAACTATGTGAAGCCTCGACTTTGTCGATATAAACGGCATGGGTGCCGTCAATCTGAACGAGATGAACGGTCTCTCCTGTCTGTTCAGCAAGCTCTTTGATATAAGGGCGCGCCAGATCAATGATATTGTTCTGTGCGAGAATCTGATTGGCGATGCGGCAGAATTTGAAGCTTAAACTATATTTGAGCGTCTCCGTGTCCTGTTTCACATAATCCATACAGATCAGTGAGTTCAAGATGCGGTGAACCGTGCTTTTATTTAAATTCAGTTCCTTGCTCAGCTCAAGAAGTCCCATGGGACCGGACTGCGCAAGGCATTCGATGGTATGGAAAATGCGCTCCGATACCTGGATTGGATTTTTTTGTTCCATAAGAGTTTCACCCCTGCTTTCTTTTCTAGTGGCTATTGTAGCACGATTGGAAGGAGAGAGCAAATAAGAAATTTTGGGAATCTTTGGGATCCTATCTTGCGGTTAAAAAACAGAGAAAAAATGAAAAAAATTGAGCGCGGCATCTTGACAAGAGAGAGAAAAAGAGTATAATCAGAGACAAGAGAAGTTCATAATATGAAATTAAGTTTCATAATATGAAACAAACTGAGAGTAATCCCAACTGCGAGCGAAAAGCACACAGAAGGACAGCAGGGATAGACGTGACGGAGAATATTTTCAGAATTCTGAGAAAAACTGATATTGCCGTCTGGCGAACGCGCAGTGCAGGAGGAGAAAATAAAAAACAGGGATCACAGAGATAGCGGTCCCCGACAAAACCGCAGCAGATGCTGCACAGGAGGTAAACATGAACGAAGTATTACAGAAGATTCAGAAAATCGGAATCGTACCAGTTGTTGTATTGAACGATGCGAAGGATGCAGCACCACTCGCAAAAGCATTGTGCGATGGCGGACTTCCATGTGCGGAGGTGACTTTCCGCACCGATGCTGCGGAGGAGTCTATCCGCATCATGGCTTCAGAATTCCCGGAGATGCTGGTCGGAGCTGGAACTGTCCTGACGACAGAGCAGGTAGACCGTGCGGTGGCAGCTGGAGCAAAATTTATCGTCAGTCCTGGACTGAACCCGAAGGTAGTAAGATATTGTATCGAAAAGGGAGTTCCGATCACTCCGGGAACTTCAAATCCAAGTGATGTAGAGCAGGCGATTGAACTGGGACTGGAAGTGGTAAAATTCTTCCCGGCAGAGGCAGCAGGCGGTCTGAACATGATCAAATCGATGGCAGCACCGTACACAAACATGAAATTTATGCCGACAGGCGGAATCAGTGCAAAGAATCTCAACAGTTATCTTGCATTTCCAAAGATTCTGGCATGCGGCGGAAGCTGGATGGTAAAAGGAGATCTGGTGGCAGCGGGAGAGTTTGACAAGATTACAGAGCTGACGAAGGAAGCTGTGATGACGATGCTTGGATTTGAGCTGAAGCACATCGGAATCAACTGTGACAGCGAGGAGGAAGCAGACAAGACAGCGACAGCGTTTGACTCTCTGTTCGGATTTGAGAAGAAAGCGGGAAACAGTTCGATCTTTGCAGGCACAGCGGTGGAAGCAATGAAGAGCCCATACCTGGGAGCGAAAGGTCACATTGCAATCGGCACAAACAGTGTAGAGCGTGCGGTGAATTATCTGGAGAGCCGTGGAGTACAGTTTAATATGGACAGTGCAAAATATAAAGATGGAAAGATGACAGCGATCTATCTGAAAGACGAAGTGTCAGGCTTTGCAATCCATTTAGTACAGAAATAAGAAAAGAGAAAACAGACAAAGAGATCGGACAGGATCAGAAGGAGAGAAATTATGAGTAAGAAAGTCATTACATTTGGAGAGATTATGTTAAGACTTGCGCCAGAGGGATATTATCGTTTTGTGCAGGCAGATAAACTGGGCGCAACGTTCGGAGGCGGCGAGGCAAATGTTGCCGTTTCTCTGGCAAATTATGGATTTGACGCAAAATTTGTCAGCAAACTTCCAAAACATGAGATCGGTCAGGCAGCAGTCAACTCCCTGAGAAGATACGGTGTGGATACCTCCTACATCGCGCGCGGCGGAGATCGTGTCGGCATCTACTATCTCGAGAAAGGTGCTTCCCAGAGACCATCCAAGGTAATCTATGACCGCGCAGGATCTTCAATCTACACAGCCTCTGCGGAAGATTTCAACTGGAAAGAGATTTTTGATGGAGCAGAATGGTTCCACTTCACAGGAATTACACCAGCTCTGAATGACAACGTAGCAGCAATCTGCCTGGAAGCATGCAAGACTGCAAAAGAGATGGGCGTGAAAGTTTCCTGCGATCTGAACTACAGAAATAAACTGTGGAGCAAGGAAAAAGCAGGTCAGGTTATGGGTGAGATCTGCAAATATGTCGACGTGTGCATCGCAAATGAGGAGGATGCAGCAGATGTATTCGGAATCAAGGCAGCAAACACGGATGTGACAGCAGGCACTGTAAACCACGAAGGATATAAAGATGTGGCAAAACAGCTGGCTGATCGCTTTGGATTTGAGAAAGTGGCAATCACACTGCGTGAATCCATCTCTGCAAATGATAACAACTGGTCTGCAATGCTGTATGACGGAAATGATTACTTCTTCAGCAAAAAATACAAAATGCACATTGTAGACCGCGTGGGTGGCGGAGACAGCTTCGGCGGCGGACTGATCGCAGCAACTTTAAGCGGATATGATTCTCAGGCAATCATCGAATTTGCAGTGGCAGCATCTTGTCTGAAACACTCCATCGAGGGAGACTTTAACATGGTTTCTATGGACGAAGTTGCAAAATTAGCCGGAGGAGATGCTTCCGGACGTGTACAGAGATAATAAGGACAAACCACCTTATTTATAAGTTTAAACCAATGTCATAATTCATTCCA
>JALEVQ010000075.1 GCA_022788205.1 Robinsoniella sp.
ATGCTGTCCATGCTGGATATGGGAAGTATCGAAAAAGCATTGATAAAGAGAAAATCTACCGTAAAATAAGGCATTTCTTCATATGATTCGAACCAGCACCTGTGGGTGCTGGTTCGAATAACAGTTTATAAGTTTATCCTGTTTCCGGCTCGGTCCGTATTGCCATTCGGCTTTTCACAAGGTATAATATAAAATCAAAGGAGGTGCACGCTATGACTGAAATTTTTAAAAATTCTTATATTGTCCCTGAAAAGGATCTTGTCTCTCTTTCTGTCTACAATGTCGGTTATCAAAAGTGTGAATCGCTCTACACCTGGGGTCCTGGTATCCGCAATCATTATCTGATCCATTACATTATCTCTGGCAAGGGATATTTTAAGGTAAATGGCAGTCTGTATGCCCTCAAAGCTGGAGACTGTTTTCTCGTATATCCAAATCAGGAGATTCTATATTATGCAGACGAAAACGACCCTTGGGAATATTGCTGGATCGGTTTTTCCGGGAGCGACGCCCCTTCCATCCTGGGCGCCACGGATTTTTCGCCTGAGTCTCCCGTCCTCTTCTCCTGCCCTTTCGGGGATGAGATCCAAAAACAGTTTCTATACATCTATGCTATCCGCGGAAATGATTTCAAAAATGCCGTGGAGATGACAGGAAAGCTCTACACGGCACTGGCACTCTTTATGAAAGACACCAACCAGACAAAGAAGCGCGGCACATATGACGGCTATGTCCAAAAAAGCATCGAGTACATCTCCTCCCATTACTCCTATCCCATCACCGTTGAAGATATCGCTCAGTATGCCGGTGTCAGCCGCAGCCATCTGTTCCGCGCCTTTCAGAGCTGCCTGAAACAGTCTCCCAAGGAATATCTGATCTCCTTCCGAATCAAACAGGCCTGCCTTCTCCTGAAAACATCGGATCTGTCGATCACCTCAATCGCAAACTCCGTCGGCTTCGACAACAGTCTGTACTTTTCGAAGGCATTTCACAAAGTAAAAGGTATGTCGCCTACCCAATATCAGAAGAAGAAACTCGCCTCAAAGTAAGCAAAATAAGAGATGCCGAAAATCTTTCTGCATCCCATCCGCGCACGCTCATCAAAAAATCATTGGCACATGATAAAAAAAGATCGAATGCTTTTGCCTGTATAGCTGCATTCGATCTTTTCTTATACTCCTTCCCCGTCAAACGGTGGGATGAAACTCTCCTTCGCCGTATCGCCTTCCTGGATAAATCCATTCTCAATCCCCAAATCCAGGGCATATTCAATCATCCACTCGTATTCCCGCTTCGTGATCTTGCGGCTAAGTTCTGGATACTTCTCGATTCCCGGCATCGGTGTATACTGATTCATCAGGCTGATAAAAATTTTATTTCCATACGTCTCTGCCAGATAGCGCAGAACCGCCTTCGAATCCCTTCGGCATCCAGGCAAAAGCAAGTGGCGCACAATCACACCCTTTCTCATCATGCCATCCTCATCAAACTCTGCTTCTGAAACCTGGCGCACCATCTCTGCGAGCGCCTGCTTTGCCCAGAAACTGTAATCTTCCGCTCTGGAATATTTCTTTGCGATCTCTCCATCCATATATTTAAAATCCGGCAGGTATATGTCCACCAGACCTTCCATTCTGTGAAGTGTCTCTGGCTTCTCATACCCACTACTGTTGTAGACAACCGGAATTTCCAGACCTCTTTCTTTTGCCTTCTCAAGCGCCTCTGCAATCTGCGGCACATAATGCGTCGGCGTCACCAGATTGATGTTGTGCGCCTTCTGCTCATTCTGAAGCTGCAAAAAAATATCCGCCAGCCTTTCTATCGTGATTGTTTTTCCAGTCTTCCCATGAGAAATTCCCTCATTCTGACAGAACACACACCCCATCGAACATCCCGAAAAAAACACGGCACCTGATCCTCGCTCTCCCGAGATACAAGGTTCTTCCCAGAAATGCAGCGCTGCCCGCGCCGCCTTGATTTTCCCGGACACTTTGCAGTATCCTATCCTGCCCTCCAGGCGATTTACCTTACATTCTCTCGGACAGAGCACGCACTCCCGCATCCACATCTCCCAATTCTTTTCCATCGTTCCACACCTCTTATTTCATCCTGTAAGACCTTTTCCCGCGCGGAAAACTTCGCAAAAAAGGCTGCCACTTCCGTGACAGCCTCTCTTCCTATTTCATTTTTTTCCACGATTCCCGCATATCTGCGTCGAACATAGCACCATGACGTCTATTATACTAACTCTAACAGAACTTCCATAGCAGCGTCACCTTTACGCTGACCGATCTTAACGATTCTTGTGTAACCACCATTGCGGTTTGCATATTTTGGAGCGATCTCGTCGAATAATTTTGCAACCAGATCAACTTCTTTTGTGTTTTTCTTCTTTCCAGCAGCCTCTGCAGGAACAGTCTTCACTGGATACAGAACCTTTAACATCTGTCTTCTGGCATGTAATCTGGAAGCGTTGTCTTTCTTTACTTCCTTCTGTACTTCGTCGTATACGGTTACTTTCTTTCCGTCCACAACTTCTTTTACTCTCTTGCCATCTTTGTCTTTGCGTGCAACTTTTGCTGTCACAGTAACTGTCTCGAAGTTATCTTTTTCTCTCACTGCCAGTGCGATCAGACCCTCAGCAACTTTGCGGATTTCTTTTGCCTTTGCCTCTGTTGTAACGATCTTGCCGTTGTAAAGCAGAGCTGTTACCTGATTTCTGATTAATGCTTTTCTCTGATCTGAAGTTCTTGAAAGTTTTCTATAACCTGCCATTTTAAATATCCTCCATCTGTGGAACATCGTGACATGCTCTTCGGTCTTACTGCCAGGATGCTTTCTTTTTCCATTAATGTGTCACACCAGACGGCTGTGCCGTTTCTGGCTGATCAGAAGCTGCCTCTGAGCCAGCCTCCGCTCTTTTCTATCCTCTAAAAGTGTTTTCACACTCTCGATTCTTATTCATCACTCGGGTTTAACTGTAATCCGAGTTCTTTCAATTTTCCTAATACTTCTTCTAAAGACTTACGTCCCAGATTTCTCACCTTCATCATATCTTCTGAAGTTCTGTTACATAACTCTTCCACAGTATTGATTCCTGCTCTCTTTAAGCAGTTGTAAGAACGAACAGACAACTCTAACTCGTCAATGTTCATCTCAAGCACTTTCTCTTTCTCATTGTCCTCTTTCTCTACCATAATCTCTGCAGATTTTGCATTCTCGGAGAGGTCAATGAACAGGCTCAAATGCTCGCTCAATACTTTCGCCGCTAAGCTGACTGCCTCATCAGGAGCCAGAGTGCCGTTTGTGTAAACGTCCAATGTCAGCTTGTCATAGTCAGTAATCTGACCGACACGCGTGTTCTGCACTGTCAGATTTACACGCTCTACCGGTGTATAGATCGAGTCAACCGCAATCACACCGATCGGCATATCCTCATTCTTTCCTTTTTCAGCGCTCACATAGCCGCGTCCCTTTGTGATCGTCAATTCCATGTACAGCTTGCTGTCCGGTCCGCCGTTCAAAGTAGCGATAACCTGATCCGGATTCATGATCTCGATATCCTGATCCACCTGAATGTCAGCAGCCGTCACAACGCCTTCGCCTTCAAATTCGATGTAAGCTACTTTTGCTTCATTTGTCTCACTCTTGTTCTGAATCGCCAGTGATTTGATGTTCATGATAATCTCAGTCACATCTTCTTTTACACCTGGGATCGAGCTGAATTCATGCAGCACACCTTCAATCTTCACCTGGCTTACAGCAGCACCCGGCAAAGAAGAAAGCATAATTCTTCTTAAAGAATTACCCAGAGTCGTTCCATAGCCTCTTTCCAGCGGCTCTACAACAAATCTGCCGTATTTTTTATCCTCTGATATCTCAGCTATCTCAATTTTTGGTTTATTAAAATCGAACACTAGAAAAGCCCCTCCTTTTGGGTAATCATTATTTTTGAGGGCAACAAAATCATGTATGCCTATAGTTACTGAACGCCTCTGCGTTTCTTCCGGGCGCACTTGTCGATTCTGCATCGCTTTTTTGCGCTCTTCCGTCCCGTCGGAGGCTTCTTCGTTCATTCCCTATAATATACAAGACGAATTGCCAGACTCTGCATTGCAAAGTCACAGCAATTCTTCTCATTATCCATGATTTATTATTTGGAATACAACTCGACGATCAGCATCTCGTTTACTGGAACATCGATGACTTCTCTGGATGGAAGCTCTTTTACAGTTGCCTTTAAAGCCTCTGTGTCTGCCTCGATCCATTCTGGAACCAGTCTGCCTGATGTTGCATCCAGAATGTCTTTATATCTCTGAGAACCTTTGCATTTCTCTTTGATCTCGATCACATCGCCAGCTTTTACTAAGTAAGATGGAATGTTAACCTGTTTTCCATTTACCAAAATATGTTTGTGGTCAACGATCTGTCTAGCTTCTTTTCTTGTTCTTGCCATGCCTGCTCTGAACACTACGTTGTCCAGTCTGGACTCCAGCATTGTCATCAGGTTTGCACCTGTCATGCCTGGCATCTTCTCAGCTTTTTCATAATAGTTTCTGAAAGGTTTTTCCAGAACGCCAGAGATGAATTTTGCTTTCTGTTTCTCTCTCAGCTGTAAACCGTACTCACTCATCTTACGGTTTGCTCTCTTTAATTCCCTGTTAGATTTCTTATCTATTCCTAAATACATTGGCTCCAAACCAAGGGATCTACATCTTTTCAGTACAGGAACTCTGTTAATAGCCATCTCGATCTATACCTCCTAATTAGACTCTTCTGCGTTTTGGTGGACGACATCCGTTGTGTGGTACCGGAGTTACGTCTGTAATACTTGTTACCTCAAGACCACATGCCTGAAGAGCACGGATTGCTGCCTCACGTCCTGATCCTGGACCTTTTACCATAACGTCTACTGTCTTAAGACCGTGGATTAACGCTGCTTTTGTCGCAGTCTCTGCTGCCATCTGAGCTGCATAAGGAGTAGATTTTCTTGAACCTCTAAATCCAAGACCACCAGCACTTGCCCATGATAAAGCATTTCCCTCTGCATCTGTCAATGTCACGATTGTGTTATTGAAAGATGACTGGATATGTGCCTGTCCGCGTTCAACGTTTTTCTTAACACGCTTTTTTGTCACTTTTTTTGTAACTTTTTTAGCCATTTCTAAACTAACCTACTTTCTCAATTATTCAATGATTATTTCTTCTTATTAGCTACTGTTCTCTTAGGACCTTTTCTTGTTCTTGCGATTGTCTTTGTCTTCTGACCACGAACTGGAAGTCCTTTTCTATGACGGATTCCTCTATAGCATCCGATTTCCTGTAATCTCTTAATGTTAAGAGCGATTTCTCTTCTTAAATCACCTTCAACAGTGTGTTCTGCATCGATCACATCACGAATTCTTCCTACTTCTTCATCTGTCAAATCTCTGACGCGAGTGTCAGGATTTACATTTGCTTTCTCCAGAATCTTCGTTGCGCTTACTCTACCGATTCCGTAGATGTAAGTTAATCCGATCTCTACACGTTTTTCTCTTGGTAAGTCTACACCAGCAATACGAGCCATGTAATATTTCCTCCATTTTCTTCCAAGATTATGCCAATACGCAGCTCACCGCTCCTGCGATGCCTGAAATGTTGTGCGCACACCATAACCTATGTCATATTGTTCCTAATTGAGGCATCACAAAGGACGCCCAGCCGCAAAACTACGACCTTTCCGATACTACTTTTCTCGGTATTAAAAAGCAATATCCCAATGGGGTTTCCACTGTTTATAATTATAAAATATCAGTACAAACAACACCTCCTGGTGGTTCATACTGCAGCCGCACAAAAAATTATTCTGCACATCAAAATAATGCGCAAAGGGACTTTAATCAACCCTGTCTCTGTTTGTGTTTAGGATTTTCACAGATAACTCTGATGCTTCCTTTTCTTTTAATGATCTTGCATTTTTCACAAATAGGTTTTACTGATGATCTAACCTTCATTTGGTTAATCCTCCTTTCACAGTTATCGAATCCGCCCTCTTCAGTACCGGGCTTTTCGATGTTCAAAAAACATCTCCACAAAAGTTCGCTTCAAATTATACCACCTGCTCTTTAAAAAAGCAAGTGGTATTTTATCAAATTTTATTGATTTTTCGCCATTTATTTATCTCTCCATGTGATTCTGCCTTTTGACAAATCATATGGAGAAAGTTCGATTTTTACTTTGTCTCCCGGAAGAATTCTGATAAAATTCATTCTCAGTTTTCCGCTGATATGTGCCAGCACGACATGCTTATTCTCCAATTCCACCTTGAACATCGCATTTGGCAGTTTCTCCAGCACTGTTCCTTCTACTTCAATAACATCTGCTCTTGACATCTGATTTTAAACCTCCTGAAATTCATTTTTCTCTCTCGCTGCCCTCTCATGATTGGCAGGGACGCCGCCAGGCGTCATATCCGTTTCTTATAACATTTCAGCACATACTTAATCTTTTCATCTGTGATGGACTGCTGTGGAAAGTTCTTCCATTCCTCCGGGATCTTTTTTATCACCTGCATATGTCTCCGATTTTTTTTCTTTGGCTTTGCAAGCGGTCTGTGTTCCCCGTCTACCAGAAAAACGATATCGCCTTCCTCTCCCCAGATCACATAGACCTGTCCTCTGTCATGTCCTGCCATCGAAATGGCAAGCATTCCTCTCTCATAATGTTCCATCTTTACCTCCAAGGGCGCACCCCGAAATCTATCTGTCCTCATACAGAGTCAGCAATTCCGGCTCGCCATCCGTGATCAACACGGTATTCTCATAATGTGCTGACAATGAGCCATCCTCTGTCACAACGGTCCAATCGTCATCCAGCCATGCCACATCCGGACGCCCTATATTGATCATCGGCTCAATTGCCAGTGTCATTCCCGGCATCAGCTTAATTCCTTTTCTCCTCTGTGGGAAATTCGGGATCTGCGGATCTTCGTGGAGATGAGTTCCAATTCCATGACCGACCAAATCTTCCACCACACCGTAGCCGAACGAACGTGCATATTCTCCGATCGCTCTCGAGATGTCAAACAGATAACATCCCGCCTTCGCATACTTAATGCCCTCAAAAAAGCTCTGTCTTGTCACATCAATCAGCTTTTGTGCTTCAGGCGCAATTTTTCCGACAGCGTGTGTTCGTGCGGCATCAGAGTGATATCCCTTGTAGATCAGTCCTGCATCCAGACTGACAATATCTCCCTCCTGGAGAATGCGGTGTTTTGAAGGGATTCCATGAACCACCTCGTCATTGACTGAAACACAGATGGAAGCCGGATATCCATTATAATGTAAGAAGTTCGGCACACAGCCCATGCTTCGTATCAGCTGCTCGCCTAAACGATCAATGTCTTTCGTGGAGATTCCAGGTTTGATTGCCCGTTCCAGTTCCTTGTGAACAATCCCAAGCAATCTCCCTGATTCTCGCATCAATTCAATTTCTTTTGCAGATTTTATTGTGACTGACATATATTTACGCTCCTAAAATCTCAACGATTGCAGCAAAAACATCTTCCATGTCAACAGTGCCATCTACTTCTTTTAACACGCCTGATTTTGTGTAATAGTCAATCAGTGGCTGTGTCTGATCGTGATATACTGTGAGACGTTTCTGTACAGTCTCTGGCTTGTCATCATCACGCAGGATCAGTTTCTCACCACATGCATCGCAGATATTCTCCACTTTTGTCGGGTTGTATACTACATGATATGTAGCGCCGCAGCCCACACACGCTCTTCTTCCGCCCATACGGCTGATGATATTCTCATCTGGAACTTCCACATTAATCGCATAATCGATCTTCTCGCCCAGTTTCTCCAGTGCAGTGTCAAGACTCTCTGCCTGCGGGATGGTTCTTGGAAATCCGTCCAGAACATATCCGTTCTTGCAGTCATCCTGCTGAACTCTGTCCACTACGAGATCCACTACAAGCTCATCTGGAACCAGCAGTCCCTGATCCATGTAAGTTTTTGCTTTTTTTCCGAGTTCTGTGCCGTTTTTGATGTTTGCTCTGAAAATATCTCCTGTTGAGATATGTGGGATCTCATATTTTGCAGCGATTTTCTTTGCCTGTGTTCCTTTTCCTGCACCTGGTGCTCCTAACATAATAATTTTCATAGTTCTTTTGTGGTTGTCTGCCTGTGTGATCTTTCACACAAGCCAACCACCCCTCCTTTCTGTCGAATGAGATTTGTTAAAATTTCTTTCTTGGTAAATATAAAATCTGACGTTGCTGCGCCCTTTTACCCTTTACTCCCATTTTATTACAGAACGATCGTATTATCAACGCCGTTTCCAAAAAATTTTCCTGTAATAATATTTTAGTGCACTCACACACCCGCCACCTTCCAACCGTTTCCGATCAGAAGGTGTCAAGCATGATGAGTACACTAATTATTTGCTTAAGAAACCTTTATAGTTGCGCACAACCATCTGTGACTCGATCTGTTTCAATGTCTCCAGGATAACTCCAACAATAATGATGAGGGAGGTTCCTCCAAAGGAAACAGATGCTCCGAACACACCATTAAAGATGATCGGGAGTACCGACACAATGGTCAGACCGATTGCTCCTATAAGGATAATATAGTTCAACAGTTTTTCCAGATATTCCTGAGTTGGTTTTCCAGGACGGATACCCGGAATAAAACCACCTTGTTTCTTCATATTGTCTGCCACTTCAATCGGGTTGAATGTGATAGAAGTGTAGAAGTAAGCGAAAAAGATGATCATCGCAATGTAAACAATCAATCCGATCGATGACAGCGGATCAGATGGATTACACCAATTCTGCTGACTGCACATTCTCAAAAGTTTTGCGCCGATTCCTGTGCCACCTTGATAGCCTGCAAAGCTTGCGATCATGTTTGGCATAGATAAAATCGAAGATGCAAAGATAACCGGGATAACACCGGCTGTGTTTACTTTCAGCGGGATGTGTGTAGACTGACCACCTACCATTTTTCTTCCCTGCATTTTCTTTGCATACTGCACAGGAATTCTTCTCTGTGCATCATTCAGCAAGATAACAAGAATAATCGTTGCAACGATAACAGCAAAAATGATCACTGCTGCCAGACACTGTTTTCCAATTACTTTTCCCTGCATAAATTTCTCATACAGAGTGACAAAGTCAGAAGGGATACGTGACAAGATATTGATGGTCAGGACGATGGATGTACCATTTCCCACACCATGCTCTGTGATACGCTCGCCGATCCACATCAAAACTGCGGAACCTGCTGTCATAGCAAGAACAACAATCAAAACTGAACCGATTGCATTAAATGTACTGCCGGAATTCATAGCAGGGATCAGACCCTGACGTCCGAATCCGATTGCCATCGCGAGAGATTCAACAACGGCAAGTGCAACCGTCACATAACGTGTGATGGCTGTCAGTTTTTTTCTTCCATCTTCTCCGTCTCTCTGCATCTCTTCCAGTTTTGGAATGGCGATCGTCAAGAGCTGAATGATAATGGAAGATGTAATGTAAGGTGTAATATTCAGTGCGAATATTGACATCTTCTCAAAGGATCCGCCGGTGAATGCATCGAAGAAGTTAAATGCATCACTGGTTTGCTGAGCAAACCAGTTTGCAAAGAAACTTCGATCTACACCTGGCACTGGAATCTGAGATCCCATACGAACGACAATCAGCATCAAAAATGTAAAGAAAATTTTGTTTCTGATGTCTTTCACTTTAAATGCATTGCGAAGTGTTTCTAACATTAGATCACCTCAGCTTTTCCACCGAGTGCTTCAATTTTTGCTTTTGCGCCTTCGCTGAAGGCATTTGCTTTTACAGTCAGTTTTTTGGTCAGTTCACCGTTTCCAAGGATTTTTACGCCATCTTTCGGGCTCTTGATCACGCCGTTTTCCATCAATAATTCGATAGTAACAACGGTATCATTCTCAAATCTCTCCAGTTCACTTACGTTGATTGCTTCAATCTCCAGAGTGTTTCTGTTTGTGAAACCTCTCTTAGGAAGTCTTCTGTATAAAGGCATCTGACCACCTTCGAAACCAATTCTTGGTGCTCCAGAACGAGCTTTCTGTCCTTTATGTCCTTTACCAGCTGTCTTGCCGTTTCCTGAACCGTGTCCGCGTCCTCTTCTGAAGTTATCACTGTGTGTAGAACCTTCTGCAGGTCTTAAATTTGATAAATCCATTCTCGACACCTCCTATCAAAATTATTTACTTAAATTTCTTCAACTTTTACTAAGTGCTGTACCTGTGCGATCATGCCTCTCATTGCAGCATTGTCCGGAACCTCAACTGTCTTGTTCAGTTTTTTCAGTCCTAAAGCTGCTACAGTTGCACGATGCTTTGGAATCGCACTGATTGTAGATTTCACTAATGTGACTTTTAATTTACCTGCCATTGTCCGAATCCTCCTTAAGCAAGAATCTCTTCAATAGATTTTCCACGAAGTTTTGCAACTTCTTCTGGGGATTTCAGTTTCTTTAATCCTTCGATTGTTGCCAGAACTACGTTCTGTTTGTTGTTTGATCCCAGGGATTTTGTACGGATGTTTTTGATTCCTGCCATCTCCAGCACGTTACGTGCAGGACCTCCGGCGATAACACCGGTACCTTCAGGAGCTCTCTTCAACAGCACGCTTGCTCCGCCGAATTTTCCGAGATAATCGTGTGGGATACTTGCGTTCTCGTCTAATGCAACCTCGATGAGTTTCTTTGTAGCATCCTCTTTTCCTTTGCGGATTGCTTCTGGAATTTCTGCAGCCTTTCCGAGACCAGCGCCAACGTGTCCATTGCCGTCACCGACAACTACCAAAGCTGTGAAACGGAAGTTACGACCACCCTTGACAACTTTAGTTACACGTTTAATTGATACTACTTTTTCCGTTAACTCATACTGACTAGCATCAATAATAGTATGTTTCATCTGTTCTTCCTCCTTGACTAGAATTCCAGACCAGCTTCTCTTGCTGCATCTGCTAACGCTTTGATTTTACCCTGATATATAAAGCCGCCTCTATCAAAGACAACAGTGGTAATACCCTTCTCTAAAGCTCTCTTTGCGATTACTGTACCTAAGTATGCTGCTGCATCAACGTTATTTGTCTTCTCTAATTCTGCCTTTACTTCTTTCTGAAGTGTAGAAGCAGAAACTAAAGTATTTCCAACTGTATCGTCAATAATTTGAGCATACATATGATTATTACTTCTATACACAGCTAAACGTGGTCTCTCAGCCGTGCCGCTGAAACGATTGCGTAATTTTCTATGTTTATTTACGCGAACTTTTGTTCTAGACTCTTTGCTAACCATCTTCACACTCTCCTTAAATTATTTTTTACCAGTCTTACCAACTTTACGTCTAATAACTTCATCAGCATATTTGATACCTTTGCCCTTGTAAGGTTCCGGAGCTCTCTTTTCTCTGATTTCAGCTGCGTATTGGCCTACTTTTTCTTTGCTGATACCTTTTACAATGATCTTGTTTCCATCAACGGAAGTCTCGATTCCCTCTGGATCTTCCATTTCTACTGGATGAGAGTATCCTAAGGATAAGGTCAGTTTCTTTCCGGCTTTTGCTGCTCTGTAACCAACGCCGTTTACTTCCAGCACTTTCTGGTATCCCTCACTCACACCTACAACCATGTTGTGGATCAGAGTTCTGGTCAGTCCGTGCAGGGATTTCATTTTCTTTAAGTCGTTTGGTCTTGTGACGATCACATGACCATCCTCAACCTTGATTTCCATCTCTTTTGGCAATACTCTTTCCAGAGTACCTTTTGCGCCTTTAACAGTAACTTTATTGTCTTCTGCGATTTCCACAGTTACACCTGCTGGGATCGCTACTGGCATTCTTCCGATACGTGACATGCCGATTTCCTCCTTACTTAAATTTTCGGAGAGGCTCTCTTGACCTCTCTGTTTTCAGTAACTCCATTATACTATACATCACATTTACTGCGCTGTGCAATACCATATCTGTGTCGGGAATGAAATATTACCAGATAAATGCTAATACTTCTCCGCCTACCTGAAGCTTTCTAGCCTCTTTGTCTGTGATCACACCCTGGTTTGTGGACAGGATTGCGATTCCTAAACCGCCAAGTACTTTTGGCAGATTCTCTTTTCCTGCATATACACGCAGACCTGGTTTTGAGATTCTCTTAATACCAGAGATGATTTTTTCGTTCTTGTCTGCACCATATTTTAATGTGATGCGGATGGTCTTGAAGTTTCCTTCATCAACGAGATCATATTTTTTAATGTAACCTTCATCTAACAGAATGTTTGCAATGGCAAGTTTCATTTTAGAAGACGGAACATCGACGGTATCATGTTTAGCAGTATTTGCGTTACGGATTCTTGTAAGCATATCTGCGATTGGATCGCTCATTGTCATTTAAGTTGCCTCCTTTTTCAATCTCTCTATCGAAATAACTGGATTTCTGATCTGCAGAAAGGCGTTTTCGCACTTTCTGTACTCATGAAGAATGGTTCCGTCTAGCCATCTCTTACAACACCTCCTGGTGTTTTTTCGATAGCCCAAAGACGGAACACGAACGGCTTTCGCTAAGTGCTCAATGCCTACCAGCTTGCTTTCTTTACTCCTGGGATCTGTCCTTTGTATGCTAATTCACGGAAGCAAATTCTGCAGATTCCGTATTTTCTTAAATAAGCGTGTGGACGACCACAAATTCTGCAGCGGTTGTACTCTCTTGTGGAGAACTTCTGTGGACGCTGCTGTTTGATTTTCATTGCTGTCTTAGCCATGAAATTTCCCTCCTATACTATTTGGCGAATGGCATGTTGAACTGTTTTAATAATTCACGAGCTTCTTCGTCTGTCTTTGCTGTTGTAACGAAGATTACATCCATACCTCTTACTTTGTCTACTTTATCGTATTCGATTTCAGGGAAAATCAGCTGTTCTTTGATACCAAGAGCATAGTTACCTCTTCCATCAAATGCGTTTGGATTTACTCCTCTAAAGTCACGTACTCGTGGCAGAGCCAAGCTGATCAGACGATCAACGAACTCGTACATTTTTTCCCCACGCAGTGTCACTTTACATCCGATTGCCATACCTTCTCTGATCTTGAAGTTAGCGACTGAATTTTTTGCCTTTGTCAGAACTGCCTTCTGTCCTGCGATGAGCTCCATATCCTTCACAGCAGTCTCCAGAAGTTTTGCGTTTTCCTTTGCCTCGCCGACACCCATGTTGATAACAACTTTGTCAAGCTTCGGAACTTCCATAATGTTTTTATATCCAAATTTTTTGATCATATTATCTACGATCTCATTTTTGTATAATTCTTTAAGTCTACTCAACGTCTGCGACCTCCTCTCTTATATTAATCGATGACTTCGCGCTCAGCACCTTTAACTTTTGCTGTACGGACTTTCTTGTCTCCTACTGTTGTGAAACCGATTCTTGCCGGTTTTCCGTTGTGGAGATACATAACATTGGAAGCGTGAATGTATGCTTCTTTTGTCACGATTCCGCCCTGCTGATTAGCTGCTGATGGTTTTGTATGCTTTGTGACCATGTTAACACCTTCTACCAGAACGGTGTTATCTTTCACGTTGACAGCGAGAACTTTACCTTCTTTATCTACATCTTTTCCAGCGATTACTTTGACAGTATCACCTTTTTTGATCTTTAAAGCTGACATCCTGGTACCTCCTATAATACTTCCGGAGCTAAGGAAGCAATCTTCATAAACTGCTTGTCACGAAGCTCTCTGGCCACTGGTCCAAAAATACGTGTTCCTCTTGGAGTCTTATCATCTTTGATGATAACAGCAGCATTTTCATCGAATTTAATATAAGAACCGTCTTTACGACGTGCGCCTCTTACTGTACGAACAACTACAGCTTTTACAACATCACCTTTTTTAACAACACCGCCTGGCGTTGCATCTTTAACGCTGGCAATAATGATGTCACCAATGTTTGCATATCTTCTGGTAGATCCGCCCATAACTCTGATACAGAGCAGCTCTTTTGCACCAGTATTGTCAGCGACTCTCAGTCTGGTTTCCTGTTGAATCATGCCGATATACCTCCCACTCTATTATTTAACCTTTTCGATAATCTCAACGAGTCTCCATCTCTTGTCTTTGGATAACGGTCTGGTCTCCATAACTTTTACAGTATCGCCGATATTGCACTCATTGTTTTCATCATGTGCTTTCAATTTATATGTTTTCTTTACAATCTTGTTGTAAAGAGGATGTTTTACGTGGTTCTCTACAGCTACAACGATTGTCTTGTCCATCTTATCGCTGATTACTTTGCCTGTACGAGTTTTTCTAAGATTTCTTTCTTCCACAGTGATAATCTCCTTTCTATGAAATAGCTAAGAAATACATAATCGCGTGGTCTCTCCACAACGAATTCGATTAGTTCGCAGCGTTCGTCTTCTCAGCGATAACGGTCTGAATTCTGGCGATGTTCTTGCGAACCTCTTTGATTCTGCTTGTGTTATCTAACTGGTTTGTTGCGTTCTGGAATCTTAAATTGAAAAGTTCCTTTTTAGCAGCTACTAATTCTTCGGATAATTCTGCAGCTGATTTGTTCTTTAAATCTTCTACATACTTATTAATTTTCACTGTTATCACCGCCTTCTAAATCTGCACGAGAAACGATTTTACATTTACATGGGAGTTTGTGCATAGCAAGACGCAGAGCCTCTTTTGCTACTTCCTCAGGAACGCCTGCGATTTCAAACATTACTCTGCCTGGTTTTACAACTGCTACCCAGTACTCTAATGTTCCTTTTCCGGAACCCATACGTGTTTCTGCTGGTTTCGCTGTTACTGGTTTATCTGGGAAAATTTTGATCCAAACTTTACCACCACGTTTAATATAACGCGTCATAGCAACACGGGCTGCCTCAATCTGGTTCGATTTGATCCAGCATGGCTCGGTAGCTACCAGACCGTACTCACCCTGGCTCACTACATTTCCTCTCAGTGCCTTTCCTGCCATGGAACCACGGAACTGTTTACGACGCTTAACTCTTTTTGGCATTAACATTATTTATCGCTCCCTTCCTTGTTTCCTTTAGTTGGAAGTACTTCGCCTTCGTAGATCCAAACTTTAACGCCTAATTTTCCGTAAGTTGTATCTGCCTCAGCGAATCCATAGTCAATATCTGCTCTCAGTGTCTGCAGCGGGATGGTTCCCTCACTGTAGAACTCTGTACGTGCCATATCTGCTCCGCCCAGACGTCCTGCAACGGCTGTCTTGATACCCAGAGCGCCTGCCTTCATGGTTCTTCCCATAACAGACTTCATAGCACGTCTGAAAGAAACACGGTTCTCAAGCTGTAAAGCGATGTTTTCAGCTACCAGCTGAGCGTCTCTGTCAGGTCTTTTTACTTCTTTGATATCTACGATTAACTTTTTATCTGTGAACTGAGCTAACTCAGCTTTTACTTTCTCGATCTCAGCGCCGCCTCTTCCGATTACAACACCTGGTTTTGCAGTGTGGATGATTACTTTTACGCGATCAGATGCTCTCTCGATTTCGATCTTAGAAACTCCGGCACTGTATAATTTTTTCTTCAGGTATTTTCTGATGTTGTAGTCTTCTACTAAGCAGTCTGCAAAATCAGCTTCAGCATACCATTTTGAGTCCCAGTCTTTAATAACACCGACTCTTAAGCCATGTGGATTAACTTTCTGTCCCATGATTGCCCTCCTTATCTCTCATTCAACACAACTGTGATGTGGCTTAATCTCTTCTCGATTCTGTAAGCTCTACCCTGTGCTCTTGGTCTGATTCTCTTCATTGTAGGTCCTTTATTTGCGTAGCACTCTTCCACATAAAGGTTCTCTACATTCATCTGATTGTTGTGTTCAGCGTTTGCGATCGCTGATTTTAATAATTTCTCTATTAAAGAAGACGCATATCTTGGGTTATATGTTACAATACCAAGTGCTGTCTGCACATCTTTACCTCTGATGGCATCTAAAACGAAGCATGCTTTCTGAACAGATACTCTAGCGTAAGATAATGTTGCTGATGGTCTTGTATCTTTCTGAGCATTTCTCTCTCTCTTGATCTGTGATCTATGTCCTTTAGCCATGAATGAAACCTCCTTTCAATTCCGATA
Organism: Robinsoniella sp.; assembly: GCA_022788205.1. Lineage (GTDB taxonomy): Bacteria > Bacillota > Clostridia > Lachnospirales > Lachnospiraceae > JAGZHZ01. Next base: position 16,131 of record JALEVQ010000075.1, read on the forward strand.
TTCTAGCGAACGCCAGACTTTTTCTCGTCTTTTCCGTGTCCGCGGTAAGTTCTTGTTGCTACAAACTCTCCGAGTTTGTGTCCAACCATATCCTCTGTTACGTATACCGGAACATGTTTTCTTCCATCATGAACTGCAATTGTATGTCCAACCATCTGTGGGAAAATTGTAGAACGGCGAGACCAGGTCTTGATCGCCTGTTTGTCTCCGCTTGCGTTCTGAGCTTCAATCTTCTTCATTAAGCTTTCATCAACAAATGGTCCTTTTTTAAGTGAGCGAGCCATAGGTTCTAACCTCCTTATAAACCTTATAAACTTTGTTTGATTGATTAGTTGTTGATCGCTTTACCGTCTCTTCTTCTTACGATCATTTTGTTAGAATGTTTGTTTTTCTTTCTTGTCTTCAAACCAAGAGCAGGTTTGCCCCAAGGTGTGCATGGACCTGGACGACCGATACCAGTCTTTCCTTCTCCACCACCATGTGGATGATCGTTAGGGTTCATTACGGAACCGCGAACGGTAGGTCTGATACCCATATGGCGTTTTCTACCAGCTTTACCAACATTTACCAGGTTGTGATCTCCGTTTCCTACAACACCAACCGTTGCGCGGCAGATGATCGGAACCATTCTCATCTCTCCTGAAGGCAGACGAAGTGTTGCATATTTTCCTTCTTTTGCCATCAGCTGAGCTGCATTTCCTGCGGAACGAACTAACTGTCCGCCCTTTCCAGGATATAACTCAACGTTGTGTACCATAGTACCAACTGGGATTAACTCTAATGGAAGGCAGTTTCCAATTCTTACTTCGGCTTCTGTACCATTCATAATCTTCATTCCTACTTTTAAGCCTTCTGGAGCTAAGATGTAGGATTTCTCGCCGTCTGCATAGCAGATTAAAGCGATGTTTGCTGTTCTGTTTGGATCGTATTCAATTCCGAGAACTTTTGCCGGGATTCCGTCTTTCTTTCTCTTGAAGTCTACGATTCTGTATTTTCTGCGGCTTCCGCCTCCGCGATGTCTTACTGTGATTTTACCCTGGTTGTTACGACCAGAATTTTTTCTAAGAGATTCTACTAAAGATTTCTCCGGAAAACTTTTTGTGATTTCTGAGAAATCAGATCCAGTCATATGTCTTCTGGAAGGTGTATATGGGTTATAGGTCTTAATTCCCATTGTTGTCTCTCCTTTCGATATTTATTATCACGCTTTCGTTGCGTATAGCTGCGACCAGTCATCTGTGCCTGACCGCCATCTATGGACCCGTCATCCCCTCAGGAATTAAAGTCCCTCAAAAATCTCGATGTCTGCGCTGTCTTCTGTCAGAGCTACGATAGCTTTCTTTGTCTTTGCTGTCTTTCCGAATGTCATGCCGCGTCTCTTATTCTTTCCATCTAAGTTCATGGTGTTGACACTCTTTACTTTTGTTCCGTTGAACATTTTCTCAACAGCTTCTTTGATCTGTCCCTTTGTTGCATCTGTATGAACTAAGAAAGTGTATTTTTTCTCGCCCATAGCATTCATACTTTTCTCTGTAATAACTGGTTTCAGAATTACATCATAATACTTGATATCTGCCATTATGCGTACACCTCCTCAATAGTTGCTACAGCAGCCTTTGTCACTACAACTGTGTTATATTTTAAGATGTCATAAACATTGATTGTGTTTGTCAGAGCAGTTTCTACGTTTGCAATGTTTCTTGCAGACAGTACTACATTCTGATCGTTGTCGTTCAGTACAACCAGTGCCTTTGTCACATTTAAGTTGTCCAGAACAGCTTTCATGTTCTTTGTCTTGATTCCGTCGAATTTTAACTCGTCCAGAACGATCAATTTATTTTCCTGAACTCTGGATGTTAATACAGATTTCAGAGCCATTCTCTTTTCTTTCTTGTTCATCTTGAAAGAATACTCTCTTGGAACTGGAGCGAATACGATTCCGCCGCCTGTCCACTGTGGAGCTCTTGTTGAACCCTGTCTAGCATGACCGGTTCCTTTCTGTCTCCAAGGTTTTCTTCCGCCACCGGAAACTTCGGAACGAGTTTTTGCTTTCTGTGTTCCCTGACGTTTATTTGCAAGCTGGCTTACAACTGCCATGTGTACCAGATGTTCGTTTACCTCTACACCGAATACAGCATCGTTCAGCTCCATGGTGCCAACTTCTTTGCCTTCCATATTGTAAACAGATACGTTTGCCATCTGTGAGTTCCTCCTTTCCTATCAAAAGCCTTATTTGCCGGATTTAACTGTTTCTTTGATTGTTACTAAAGATTTCTTTGGTCCTGGTACAGCACCCTTTACTAAGATCAGATTGTTCTCTGCATCCACTCTCACGATCTCCAGATTCTGGATTGTGATCTGTTTGGATCCCATATGTCCTGGCATTCCTTTGCCCTTGAACACACGGCTTGGATCGGAACAAGCACCGTTTGAACCTGCATGGCGATGGAATTTGGAACCGTGTGCCATAGGTCCGCGGCTCTGACCATGTCTCTTGATAGCACCCTGGAATCCTTTTCCTTTTGAGATTGCTGTTGCGTCGATCTTGTCGCCTGCTGCGAAGATGTCTGCTTTGATCTCCTGTGCTAATTTGTACTCTTCTGCATTTTCAAACTTGAACTCTCTGACGTATCTCTTGTAAGAAACACCAGCTTTTGCAAAATGGCCTTTCATAGGTTTGTTTACTAATTTTTCTCTCTTGTCAACAAAACCTACCTGAACTGCACTGTAACCATCATTCTCTACTGTCTTTACCTGTGTTACCACACATGGTCCAGCCTGAAGAACGGTTACTGGAGTTAACACTCCGTCATCATTGAAGATTTGAGTCATTCCGACTTTTGTAGCTAAAATCGCTTTCTTCATTGTTTTACCTCCTGTTAATCTACAGCGGATTACACTGTGTTGTGCAATCATCCTAGACAGACAGTCAATATAAGTGGAACGATTTCGTTGCTTCTATATCAACCTGTAAGGATAATTTACCAAATTCAATCACTTTTCAAAAATTATTTCATCTTGATGTCGATGTTTACGCCTGCTGGCATTTCCAGTCTTCCCAGAGCATCTACTGTCTTCTGGTTTGGAGCGATGATATCGATCAGTCTCTTGTGTGTTCTCTGCTCGAACTGCTCTCTGGAATCTTTATATTTGTGAACGGCTCTTAAGATTGTAACAACCTCTTTCTTTGTTGGTAACGGAACCGGTCCACTCACCTGACATCCATTTTTCTTTACGGTTTCAATAATTTTCTTTGCCGATGCATCTACTAACTGATGATCATATGCTTTTAAAGTGATTCTCATTACTTGACTTGCCATAAAAAAAGTCGCCTCCTTTTCGCACTATTAAGCAGTACGACAAGCGGTGACTGTACACTCTCCCGTGTGTATCCTTTAAATACTCACATTGTTTCTCACGAATCTCGTGATCAGTTTCTATTGTACAGTGACTTGTCGCCAGTTTTCTTTAACTTGACATTCGCTCCACGGAAAACCTGCGGTCTTTTTTCTTTTCCCATCCCGCAGCAACCTCACGCTTCTACGCTATCAAGGTCACAACGTCTATGATTATATAGGATATCTTTTGAAAATGCAAGAGTTTTTTCTAAATTTCTTATGTATTTTTTTGAATACATGAAAATCCTCTGTTTGAGCCTCAAAACCCTATCTACTTTTGTAACTTTTCTCTGATCTGCCCGATCTGTTCCTTGGCGAAATCCCGCTCCACCACAAGGTACATCACGGTGTAAATGCCTATCAAGGCTGCATATTTCAACAATTTCTTCATGACAAAATCTCCCTCGCTTCCCCGATCTCTGAATTTTCTGATCTCTGGTTTTGCGTCTCTTCTATTATAATACGATTTTGTCTCAATTCCAAGGAGAAAGTTTCAAATTTTCATCTTCCATCGCGCAAAATAATCTTCATAATATTTTCATGCTGTCCCTTACCTGCTTCTTTTATTTATTGCTTTTTTTCTTTTCATGACCTCAGTATTTTTATTTTTTACCACTGGCGTCTGCTGAGCAGACAATGGTAAAGGCACATTAAGATGAAGAAAAATCTATATAATCTTTAAAATCTTCTGTGCTGCATTTTTCTTCTTTTTCTGTCTCGCTTTTTCTGCACCTTTCGTATCAATGTTATCATGTCTTCTTCGTTCACATATCCGGAAAAACTTTTTTCTATATAATTAGGATCTTTTGATAGTTGGTGCAAATATTCTATGGACATCTATCTTGTTATTAATATACCCTTTAAATAGCTCATCTATTTGATTGTTCAGGAAAATATTTTCGTATTCCATCTTCAATCTCTTTCTAAATAAGTGCAACTCATGTCAAATAGTCTGGCATTGATTTGTCATCCATGATAAAATAGCGGCATCAGACATCTCGTTGTCTTCCTGAAACACGATTGCAAAACTATCAGAAAGCGAGGTATTTTTATGAAGCGCACGATCTCTTATATGGTGATTTTATCCATACTTTTTTCGCTCACGCTCTTTTTTTTAGTCTATGACCACGGTGAAGTCTTTGATGAAAATGCGAAAAAATATATCTGTATTGCCAACTCCGGTTTTTACTACTGGAATTCTATCCGCGAAGGCATTGAAGCCGCTGACCGCGACCAAGGTTCCTATACCAAATGGGTAGAGTTTGAGCGCTACGATACGGAAGAACAGATCCGTCTTCTTGAAAACACGCAGTATCTCGATGTAGACGGCGTCATCACAGTCGGGGAACCGTACTCGGCAGAGTTTAACCAGGCGATTCAAAAGATTGTGGACCGCGGCATTCCAGTCGCCCTCATCGACACGGATTCTCCAGAAAGCGGAAGAACCTATTACGTCGGAACCGATAATTATCAGGCAGGCTATCTCGCCGCCAAGGTAATCGCAGACAATACAGACGGGAACGCCGATGCTGCGATCATCGTCTCAAAATTGACGTATGCCAACCAGCAGGAACGATACCAGGGATTTCTCGACTGTCTTGAAAAATATGAAAATATGAGGCTTGTAACTATCATCGAGGCAGAAGGTGATAAACTCACCATGCAAGATCAACTTGCCGCCGCGTTCGAGGAATATCCCTCGATCAGTGCCATCTTCTGTGCAGAATCCGCCTCTTCCAGACGGTTAGAACCACTCCTTGAAAATCTGAGAAAAACGGATCTCACCATCATCGGCTTTGATCGGTCTGATTTTACCCTCGATTTTATCAAAAACGATTTTTATCTCGGAACCATCATACAGAGTAGCTATGACAGCGGATACCAGGCAGTCTCCTGCCTCAATCAGCACACGCCAGACTCTCCCCGTAGAACGGTATACACAAATACCACCTGCGTCACGAAAGAAAATTTTGATGAATTTTTCCCAGACTATGGGAAATGACTGACGCACCCCTTTTTTGCCCTTACACCACTGTGCCTATCAATCAATTTGGAGAATTTTTTATGAGACGAAAAGAAAATACAAAAGCAAATTTTACCCAAAAAAGGCTGACTTATTTTTTTATTCTTGTCGTGGGAACTGCACTTCTGATGAATATCTACACCACACTTTTTACCTGTTTCCACTATTTCCGCTACCAGTCGGCTAATCGCCTGATTCCCGCATTCCGAGACTATTATCAGTCGATCGACCTTGTAATGCAAAACCTCAACAATTATCTTGTCGATGAAAAAGTCTCAGACTATGAGTCCGCCATCGACAATCTGAACGATTCTATGGAATATCTTGGCTCCCTCGCTTTGAGTATCAATGACAGCGAAATCACAAGAGAAATTCTGGATCTGTCTCACATGACGGAGATTCTGCGAGAGCAGATGGTGTCCGTCAATGAGGCGATGAATCTGTATTATGAAGAGGAAAAAGAAGCCTTTCACGTCGCCACTGAAAAGTTTCAGGAAGTCCAAGGTATCTACACTGCAATTCAGGACGAATATGACCGCTTCAGCGAAATGTTGTTTGAGTACACCGAAGAAGTCTATCTGAAGATGAATCATAAATACTTCGTCAGTATCCTCATTTTTCTCGTGATTTTCTTTGTCAGTGCAATCTTAATGTTCCGCCAAGTCAAATACATCCATGATTCCATCTCCGGACCGGTCAATCAGCTGATCCATGCAGCCGAACAAGTACAGCTTGGTCATTTTGACGAGGCAAAAATCACGCTGAAAGATCACTCCATCGACGAAGGAATGATGCTCCTGATTCAGGTTTTCAACAAAATGACCGATCAAGTGAAGCTCCAGATCGAGACTCTAAAAGAAAATGTCCGTGTCCAGAAAGAACTCCAGGAAAGTCGTTTTAAAGAATTGCAGATGCAGATCAACCCGCATTTTATGTTTAATACTTTAAATATGATATCAGACTTTGCCTATCTGGAAAATGCTGAAAAAACGATTGTTCTCTTGAATAAGACGGCAAAAATGTTTCGCTTCAGCCTTGATTTTTCCGGAAAGACCGTGACACTCTCAAAGGAAATCGAGGAATTGGGCAATTATCTCTATATCCAGCAACAGCGCTTCGGCAAACGAATTCACTTTGTCTTAGATCTGGATGAGAATTGTCCTGACTTGAAAATCCCAGCTCTGATTTTGCAGCCGCTTGTGGAAAATGCGATCACCCACGGGGTAGGAATGCTGACCTCAAACGCTCAGATCTCCATTCGTTCGGTCAATGACGCAGGAAGTGACACTTGTCATCTGATCATCCAGGATAACGGTGAAGGCATGAGTGAGAGTAAGCGTGCGCAGGTAGAAAATGAGATGCGCGCTTACACGATGCAAAATGCGAAGATCGGTCTTGGAAATGTGTATCTGAGATTAAAAATGTTTTTTGGCGATAAAGTCTCCATGAATCTGGAAAGTTCCCCAGGACAGGGAACGAAAATTACCATATCTATCAACTACGCGAAGGAGGAAACAAGATGTATCGAATAATCGTTGCTGACGATGAGATGATCGAATGTATAGTTTTAGAACACATCATCCAGAATAATCTGAAAAATCAGATCGAGCTGGTGAGCAGTGTCCAGGATGGTGTCAGCCTTCTGAAAGCTGTGGAGGAACAAAAACCTGACATTGCCATCGTAGATATCAACATGCCAGGCTTAAATGGTCTCGATGCGATCGAAATCCTGAAGATGAAGAATCTGAATCTCAAAATCATCATCCACACGGCGTACAGTGAGTTTTCCTATGCTCAAAAAGCCTTGCAGCTCGGTGCATCCGACTATCTTGTCAAGCCAAATCTGAAAGAAGAGATTATCGAATCAATCAAAAAAATCTGCTGCACACTCGACGACGAGCGTCAGATGAGAGAAGCACATGCGAAAAATAAGGCTGCCGCACAAAGCCTCTATGAGCTGTCCGCCGACAAATGGCTGATGTCCCTGTTTCTGGAGCATCCGGACACAGAATGCTATGAGATTCTCCGGAGATATTGTCCTACCATCACCTATGGAGGGATTTTTACCTCATGGAAAATCAAAGAGGGTGAATCTCTTCCAGAACAGACACTCAGAGACATCTATTCTTCCCTGAAAGAAAAGCTTCGCTCTTTCTGCGACACGATCTGCCTGATGTACAAAGATCTTTTCTACTGTTTTTTGATACCGGGCGAAAAGATCAAAAATGGAAATGTACATGACTGGATTTTGGCTCTGATCGACTGCCTTTACAGGGAATGGGAGAAAAGTTCCATTTTCTTTCTCGTGGGCGTCAGCCTCTGGAAAGAGGAAGACAACTTTATTTCAGGGATCTATGAGGCGCGCCTCGCTCTCCAGCACCGAGACCAGCCCGGCGTTTTCTTCTTCCAGTTCAAAGATACTCCAAAAGAGATCTCTTCTTTTCAGAGACCGCTGAAGGAAGCCAGGCTTTTACTCGACGGAAAGACGGAGGAATGTATCCGGCAGATGAGAGAATCCTTTTCTTCTCTGGCACTCCCGGCACATCTCTCCGCTGAGGAGATTCTTCTCTCCTCTAAGATTCGCGGCGCTGTCTATCTCCTTCAGCTCAGAGAAGAGTTGACAGCGATTTCCCGGGAGACCATCCGAAAAACTTTTGAATTCTGGAAAGACTTTCAGCTGATTGAGACCTTTGACGATCTTCTTTCCTGGATCGAAGTCGGGATCCAAAGCCTCTCCCCATTCGACTCCCAAAAAAATGTGTCTGAGAATCCTTATATTGCCAATGCTTGCTCCTATATCATGGAGAACTATACAAGAGATCTTCCGCTTGAGGAGGTTTCTGACGCCATCGGCATCAGCTCCTTCTATTTCAGCCGTCTCCTGAAACACGAGAAGCATACGACCTTTGTGGAAATGCTCACAGATATTCGCATCCAGAAAGCGATGCTTCTCCTTTCAGAAGACCAAAAATCGATCCGTGAAATCGGCGCTGTCATCGGCTATCCGAACCAGAGTTATTTTTATAAGGTATTTAAAAAGACAACCGGTCTGTCTCTGGGAGATGTCCGGAAATATCTCGCCTGATCCTGCTCCCTCATAAACAAAAGACACGGATGTCAAGATAAGAAAAAGAGGTCAAAATATTGTTATCTTCCAGAGCAATTTTAGAAAAGGAATACCAAAATCGTGTTCTTGAAACATTGGCAAAAAAACGGTATCCTATTGTCAGTTTAAGTGATATGGGCAATCGGCTATCTTGTCCCAATTCGCTGAAAAAAATCGTAACCAGGAGGAAACACTATGAAAAGAAAAATCGTAAGCACACTTTTACCGATGACCGCTATCGTCATCTCCACTGTTCTGGCACCTGTGGCAGTTGCAAGTGCTGAGGAAGTTGCCGAAGCAGGCGTTGTCACAGAGGCAAACGCTGATTCCAAGACAGGATTCACCACAACCTTTACTTATGTTGATGAGAATGCGACAAACGTACAGTTGATGGGTGGATTCCAGTTCTATGTAAAAGATGATCCAAAGGTATATGCAAACGGCTTTACATTGGCAGCAGCTGACAGCATCAATAATTATCTCTACGGTCCGGAAGACTGGGAGAACGGTTTAGATCTGTGCCACATCTATGACGCAGGATATGTGACCGATATGATTCAGGACGAGGAGACAGGTGAGTGGACATACAGCCTTGACCTGCCAGGCGGTTCCTATCTGTATCAGTACAAAGTATCTTATGACGGCGGCGAGACATACGAGGCAATCGCGGACCCTGCAAATATTCCAGAATGCAATGCAGGAGGAGCTCATCAGACGAGAAGTAAATTCTATGTTCCTTACGACGCTGAGAAACAGGATGAGATGTACGACTGGAGCTGGCTGACACCTGTTGAGGATGAGGCAGCACGCGGAACAATCGAGTACAGCACCTACGAGGGAAGCCTGGGAAGAGAGCAGAACGTAGAAGTTTATCTGCCAGCTGGCTATGATCCTGACAGAGAAGAGCCATACAAAGTATTGTATCTGTCCCATGGCGGCGGTGGAGAAGAAGGCGACTGGTTCCATCAGGGAAATGCAACAAACATTGTAGATCGTCTGATCGCTGCTGGTGAGACCGAAGAATTCCTCATGGTTACCATGAACAACGCAGAATATATCATCGAGGGAACTCGTGACTGGGATTTCGAAAAGATCTTCGACAATACAAAGAATTATCTGATGCCTTACATTGAGGAAAATTACAATGTATCAACCGAAGTGGAAGACAGAGCATACGCAGGACTTTCCAACGGTGCAAAGACAACCACAATGCTGTATTACATGGATCCGACTTTATTCGGATACTATGGAATGTTCAGTGGTTCCGCTGCATGGGCTTGGCCAGAATTAGAGGACTACAGTGATATGCAGCAGCCTAACATCTATCTTGCAGCTGGATTCGCAGATCACCTGATGATGCAGAACACCTACCACACAGACGGAGACAAGACTCTGATTGGTTTCAAAGAGCTGCTCGACAACGCTGGCATTACTTACAACAACGGCGGAGCTTATGTGACAGTTCAGGGTGGACATGACTGGTTCACATGGCCACAGATCTTAAAAGATTATGTGGAGACAACACTCTGGAAATAATCTGACACTTAAGGCAAAGGTTCCCAATATTTTTTCATAGTATCATAAAAACCCGTCAATCCTCTCAGACGCTCCTTCGTCCTGAAAGTTGATTGACGGGTTTTTTATCTACAGCTGTCGCAGAACAGAGATACGAAGGTGCATCTAATCCTTATTCTGCAACAAGCCATCGCGAAACTCTTTCTGTGAAATTCCCGTGACACTCTTAAAAATCCGATAGAAATATTTCACTGCATATCCTACCATCGTACTGACATTCTGCACCGTCCGCGATGGGTCCATGAGAAGACGAATCGCCCTGGAGATTCGTATATTCGTGAGGATATCCAAAAACGTCTGGTTTTTCTCCTGCTTAAACAGTCGGCTCAGGTAAAACTGTGTGATCCCGATCTGTTCTGCCGTCGATTCGAGCGAGATATCTTTCATATAATTGCGCTCCATATAGAGCAGTGCTTTTTCAATATAGGGATTCGGTTTGCGCACAGGTCTTTTCAGATCTTCCTCTATTCTTCCCAGTTCTTTTTCCATATAAGCCATAAAACTTTCATACGGCATGACCACACTCGCATTCACCTCCGTCTCCTCCCAGATGCCTTGGTCAAGATTTTCCTGGATCAGATCTTTTAAGCGTTCCTGGATCGTCCATCTCATTCCAGTACGCCGTTTATCGAGATCTAAAAGCAGGGCAGCATTCACCATCATCTCCTCCGCATAAAAGCAGCTTGCGAACTCAATCTCCTGTTCTCTCCCATTCTCGCACAGAACGCAGGCGATGTCTTCCATTGCCTGACGCAGATTTTTTTCCTCCATATCTTTTGCAATCTGCTTTGCCATATGGACAAAAATATTGCTTGCCAATTTCCGATTTTCCCCGTGATAAAAAGAAAGATGTTTTTCTGCCTCATTCTGGAGAGCAATATTCGATTCCTCGATCGCTTCGGTCATCTGCTCAAATTTATCCTTTCGCATACTGACCCCGCCTTGAATTTCCACGTCATGCTCCTGTCCCAGATTACGGATCGACGGCAACAGCCAATAAGTCAGCCATTCTCTATAATTTTCCTCCTGAATCCCTTCATCTGTAAATAGATAACAATAGAGAATTTTCTGATGGATGATCGAAAGACAACTGCTGTATTTTTTTATCTTGGAGAGAAGCGCCGAAAACACTTTCTCTTCTTTCTTGTGAGAATCGACGGAAAAAGCGACGACCATGCCCGCACCCGTCTCGTGACCCATCGACTTTTGAAAAAGTTTCCAGCTCGTCTCATCCGGTTTTTTCAGCAGTAAGGACATCATAATATTTTTCTCTATCACCACATTGACCGTCTCCGGCATCCATTTCAGGCTAGTCTCCGGTATTCTTTTTTTCTCTTCCACACCTTCCAGGACATAAGAAAACGATTCCTCAAAATCTTCCTCAAATACTGGCTTGACCAAAAAATCACTGGCTCCCATCTTCAACGCCTTGTGGATGTAGTCGAACTTGCTGTACGCTGTGTGGATGATAATTTCCATGCGAATATTTTTGGTGCGCAGAATCTCCAGAGCTTCCAGTCCGTTTAATCCAGGCATATTAATGTCCACCACCACAATGTCAGGGCGCTCCTTCTCCACGGTGTCAACCAGTGCAATGCCGTCATACACACTTGGAATCACCGTCACGCCGGGAAACAATCCATGGATCATTTCTTCCAATGCTTCGCATTCTACCGCTTCATCATCCGCAATCAATACTTTCACCATTTTTATCGCCATCCCTTAAATACCGTATTTTTATCGTCACCGTAGTTCCTTGTTCGGGTTCACTCTCAATTTCCATCACTGCCGTTCCCTCTGTGAAAAGCTGAAGTCGTTTATAGACGTTCGACAGACCGATACTTTTTTCCATCATCAATTCTTCGCTCTCCATATCTCTTCGGATCTCTGCTAATCTCTCGCTGGACATTCCGTGACCGTTATCCTCAATGCGGATACAGCCACATTTTTCCTCCTCCTGGTACTCCGTGCAGATTCTTACAAGCGCCCCTTCCCTCTTGTCTCCCACTCCATGAATCAGACTGTTTTCCACCAGTGGCTGCAAAATCAAGCTTGGAATTTTCATGTTGTTGAAAGTCTCATCCAAATCAAACTCAAACAGAATTCTCTCTCCCATCCTTTCTTCCTGGAGACTGATATAATTTCCCAATGCTTCCAGCTCCACCTGAAGAGAGACATTTTTTCCCACATAGTCGAGGCTGTATCTCAAGAACGCTGCTGTCTCTTTCAGCAAAAAAGAAGTTTTCTCCTTTTTGTCCAGATAGACATTCTGCTGTATCATGTTCAGCGTGTTAAACAAAAAATGCGGGTTCATCTGCATCTGAAGGCAATGTAATTCACTTAGCGTCAAAAGGTTGAGCACGCGCAGATTCTCCATCTCCTGTTCTTTTAACTGTTCGCGAACTGTCATCGTCTCTTTCAGCTCTGCCACCTGTCTCTGAATTTTCTTGAGCATCGTGTGAAATGCTGCGTTCAACACTTCGACCTCTATCACAGGATCTTCATTCTCTATATCTTTTGGAATCTCCGGATCCATCTCATCCAGATTGTTTTCCTCAATCTGCTCTGCCTTCTTCGTCAACTTCTGAAGCGGCAGTGTAATTCTCCCGGAAAGCTTTCTGGCGTTCAGCCATACAATCAAAAAGCCTAACATCAACTCACATACAATGGCACAGACCAGATACCATAATTTTCGTCTCATCCCAAAATTTTGCTGATTAAAATGCAGATGCAGTTCGTTATACACGACCTCTTTTTTGTTCATGATTGCAACGTACACTTCCCTCAGAGCGTTATAGCTCTCTTTATATCCTGGGATGCTCTGTCCACTTTCCGGATCACTGTGTTCCGCGATCTCGATCACACTCTGACGTCTTTTTTGATAATTTTGCAAAAGATGTTCCAGGTCCGTCAGATTGCGCTGATAATTTCCCGCAATATTCAATTTTTTCAGCTCTCTCAGATCATTTTCTGTGATTTCAAGAGATTCCTCAAACCTTTCCATCCAGTTTTCCTTCTCCGAAAAGGCATATTCCACCGTCGCCGTATGCATACGGTTGAATTCGCTGTACAGTTCTTCCAGCCAATACGTGCTGTTCATCATTCTATTGTACGTCTTCGCATAGATACCAATGATCAAAAACATGAAAACGCACACGACAATGTTAAACGTAAAGAGCAGAAAACAATATTGTTTCAATCTCTCCTCGATCGTATTTTGTTTCTTTTTAATACGAGTTCCATTCCAGGGTTTCTGTCTCATATTTTTGCACATACTCCTCAATGTTGTCTTTGGTGAGGCAAAGATTATTCAGATCAATGATTTCCTCCATCTGCCCGACACCTGTCTCTCCTTTTGTCTCATAGTAATGATTCAGCTGTTCCACCGCAAGATACCCTATCTGAAACAGATCTTGCATGACGATCACATCATACTCTCCATTTTTGATATATTCCACTGTCTTGTCGGTAAAATCCAGTGTGACAATAAACAGCTCTGTGTAATCCTCTTCAAAGTTTTTCAGAAGCATCCCTACACTGTCCGAGGCAACTTCCTCCATACAGATGATCGCATCGAGATCTGGGTTTTGTTTCAGACTGCAAAGAAGTTTTTCCTTCAACTCCAGCTCATTTCCATTATCCTCGATAAAGTCTACGATCTCCATTCCCGGATAGTCTGCTATTTTGTCCTCCAGCGCCTTAATGCGCTCCACTTGGCTGAACGCAGCTTTAGAACGCACGATGGCAAGGATTTTTCCTTCTCCATTCATCTCCTTCTCCAGCACTTCTGCCGCCACTGTCCCTGTTTCATAGTTATTCACGCCAATGTAGCAGGAACGCCCACTCTCCGGGAAATCGCTGTTGTAAAAAACGACTGGCACTCCAGACTCGACCGCCTCCATGATCTCTTCATTCATGCAGTCCGTTCCCTTTACAATAATTCCCTCCACATCGGAGAGTATCGCATCCCTGAAATAATCAGGCACATTGTCATTTCCATCATACTGTACCAGGAGAGTGTCTGATCCGCTTTCCTTGTCTGCCGCTTTGATTCCCATCGCGATATTACACCAGAATTTCTCCTCCTTGTTCGGCGCCATATAGACAAATCTGTGTGTCGCTTCTGTCTGCTGAACAGGTTTTAGATATTCTGAGTACAAATCTGCAAATAAGATTCCAATCACAAACGTGACAATCGCAAACAGAAATAGCAAGCCTTTCAAATGTTTCATAAATAAAATCCTTTCGTTTTACAGTCGGAACTCACTGGCTTTCTCTCGCTCGCAAGTAACTGACTTCATCCCTCTCTTTGCATGGTGCCTCCAAACAAAAATGCAGGAAAATAGTTGATATGATACTTATACTGATTATATCATATCAAACTATTTTCCTGTTCTATAAATTCAGAACGAATCTATCTTTTTATTTTTTGATTTTTATCTTTTGGGCTTGAAAAGATGCAATCTATTTGGTAGCACTCACACCGTCATAGGACAGCACACCTGTCTCTGGGTCACGGCTGTAGTGGCTGAACAGATCGTTCCAGATAATCTGTGCATATCTGTTATAATGGTTGTGTCCCATATCTCCCATGACAAGGAACTCTAACATATTCCAGCCTTCTTCATTATAATAGCGATTGCGCTCATATTCGATTCCTTCTGGTGTTGTCAGGACATCTCTCTCTGTGTTCGGTGTTCCTTCTACATCAAATCCATAGAATGGATAAGCATCGAAATCCAGATTCTGTGTGATGTACTGCGCTGCTGTTCCATCCCAGAAATCATATCCGCCAACGATTTCGCCTGTCTCTTTGTCAGTCTTCGCATCGTTTTCGCCTGGATACAGATCATAGTCGAAATCTTCCAGATCAATCAGCTGGTCTGTCATCTCATTGAATGTCAGAACCTGATTAAACATTAACTGTGTAGCCATCACTCTCGGTGCTGTGCTCGTCCAGGAATTTGCTCCTGTCTCGCTGTCACTCACTGTCTGAGGATTTACCATCGTATTTCCACGATCGTTGTGACCGCACATATACATCAGCGGCATATCGTATTTTTCTGGATCAGAGCCATAATCTTCATACGGCCAGATCTGCATAAATCCATCTCCCGGATATGCCATCGGTGCTGCTGCTGCGAACAGTCCTGGATCTGCTGCGGAGGTATCTGCTGTCACAAATGCTCCGATGGAGAATCCTGCGATGTAAATTCTCGACATATCAACCGGATATTTCTCGCAGATGACATTGCGGATAAAATCTGCATTTTCTTTTCCATATCTTGTAGGAGCTGATTCTGGTGGCATACCCAGCTCATAGATATCTTTTGGTGCTACCACGATCACGCGCTCATCGCCTGCGAGCTGTACCCATCCATTGGACTCTGCCTCGTAGATCTCGTGGTCGCCATTGCCATGCATAACAACGATCAGAGGATACGTCTCATCGGTTCCCTCTTCCATCGTCTTGTAGACTTCATTCGGAACCCACTCATACCATCTGCTCTGTCCAGTTCCCTCTGCTTCCTCGCCGGTGATCTCATTGAAAGTCAGATCCAGTTCTTCCGGAACCGGGCGGTCAGCTACAACGCCGCCTTCCACACCTTCTGTCAGGTAACTGTACTCCAGAATATCATTCCATACTCTCTTGAACAAAACATTCCATGCATCCTCAGCTGTCTCCTCATCCAGTGCAGAGATTTCCTGATCGCCGATGATCACACGTTTTGGTGTATATCCGCTGTCCATCACATAATTGCTGTTGTAGTAAACCGTCTTTCCTTCCACGGTATCTTCAGCGTCTGTCTCATTGATGCCCTGATAATAAGCGACAACATCCTCGCTGCATCCGATCAGATAAGATGGAATTGCGTAGGCAGATTCTTCCGGCACACTGCTGCCGCCGATCAGAAGATTTCCGGCGATCATACCAGAAGCAACATCATTTGTCAGATAATTTGCCACAAAATCTGCTCCCTGTCCTTCTCCGATCACGAACAGTTTTTTCAGAATCACTGCTGGATATGGCAGAGAATATTCGAAGTCCAGATTTTTTGTTCCGCTCATTGCCTGGCAAAGTTTAAACCACTGATCGTAGTCCTCAGCTCCATATTGCTCTCCATTTAACGGATTTAAGTACAACACTGCTGCATGTTCTGCCTCTGCAAGTTTTAACAGACCGCTGTCTCTCAATTTCTCCCACGCTTCATCCATGCTCTGTAGTGGCTCATCTGGATACACATAGAAAACAGGCATCATGCTGGTGATCGGATCGTATAACTCTGACGGTGCATAGGAATACACAACTGTATCCATCCATGATAACTGCTCAAACACAGCATTCTCCGGCACTTCATCCTGAAGAGAGAATTCTGCATTTACTGCTTCCGCTGCCTCAGCGCTTGTTCCAATTCCAGCAACTCCAGCTGGAACTGCACATGCGAGTGCACACAAGAAGATACCTTTTACAATTTTGTTTTTCATTTCTTCGATCTCCTTTCGAATCATCTTCTTGTGTTTATTCTATCTGAAATGATCTGTCTGTGTAAGGACACTTTCTTGCCTTGAGGCGTCTTTTCTTGCACATTTCATTTTGTCAGCCGCTTTTTCGTATGCATAAAAAACGGGTGGGACATCTCACCATGTGCTTTGTCCCACCCATATCTCTTCTATTATCTTATCTTTCTATTTCTCTGCCACTTTTTTTAAAGCCACATCATCGAATTCCTGCAACATCTCTTCCGTCGGAGGCTCCGTTGCAAGGCTTACCAGCACGATCAGTACAAGACTGATTGCGAATCCGACTACCAGAGAATACAGACTCGTTGCCGTTCCCAGAGTCTCTCCATTCATAAGCGGTATATAATCCCAGACAATCACGGTAAATCCTCCCGAGATAATTCCGGCGACGGCACCCGCTAAATTGATTCTTCTCCAAAACAGAGACATCAAAACGAGTGGTCCAAATGCTGCTCCAAGTCCTGCCCATGCATTGGACACAAGTCCCATAATGCTGCTGTTCGGATCCAAGGCAATCATGTAGGCAAGGATTGCAATCACGATGACCGATGCACGGCTGATTCTCATGACCTTTTTGTCGCTTGCATTCGGTTCCACCACTCCTTTGTACAAATCATTTGAGACAGAGGAAGCGGTGATGAGAAGCTGTGAATCTGCCGTTGACATAATCGCTGCCAGAATACCACACAGAAACAGTCCGCCGATAAACGCAAGACTATACTCTTGTGTAAAGATTTTTGTGATCATTTCAATAAAAACGTTTTCTGTGGAAGAAGCACCCTCTGTACCTAAAACCGTCGGATACAGAAAAGCTCTCCCCAGCACACCGATCACAACCGCAGCGCCCAGAGAGATTGCAACCCAGATGATAGCAATCACACGCGATTTTTTGAGCTCTTTCTCGTTTTTGACTGCCATAAATCTCGTGAGAATATGAGGCATCCCGCAATATCCGAGTCCCCATCCAAGCTGTGAGATAATTTCCACTGCTGTATATGGGCGATCACCATTCATAAACGGGTTCAAATAGGACGAAGCACCTCCTGTGACACCACTTTGCTCAATCAAATCGGAAACATTGCCAGCGCCCATCAAAGCATAGGCGATGATCGGCACTGCCATCAATCCTATCAACATCAAACTTCCCTGTACAAAATCTGTCACACAGACCGCCATAAACCCACCCATAAAAGTATAGACGAGAATCACCACTGCTCCGACAGTGAGAGCGACCGTATAGTCAATCCCAAACACAGAGCTGAAGAGTTTTCCACCTGCCGAGAGTGCAGATGCTGTGTAGACAAGGAAAAAGATCACGATCACCACAGAAGAGGCGGTCAGCAAAATCTTCTTTTTGTCATGAAAACGATTTTCCAGATATGCCGGAAATGTCATCGAATTGTTGGCGCGGATCGTGTATCTTCTCAGCCTTGCAGAAATACACATCCAGTTAAATACTGTTCCTATAAATAATCCCACTGCAATCCATGCCTGTCCAGTTCCCATTGCATAGACAGCTCCGGGCAATCCCATGAGCAGCCATCCACTCATATCAGATGCCTGAGCTGAAAGCGCTGCCACCCAGCCGCTCAATCCACGCCCTCCGAGGAAATAATCCTCTGTGCTGTTTGTTTTTTTCATATAAAGACCGCCGATCACGATCATTAATGCCAAATATGCCACAAACGCGACAAGTATCCAGATCATAGAACTTTGACTCATGTTTTCTCCTCCAGTTTTTTCTACGTACTCTATTGCCTGAGTCTACGTTTTTTCTCATTTCCCCGCCAGGTTTCTATATCGCCCAACTTTTGATATTGCCACTCTTTCTGTCTATTTTATCTCTTTTAAAAATGCACAATATCCCAAATATGCCTCGTAAATATCAATCTTGCTTGCCACTTCCCAAGGAGCATGCATATTCTGGACTGCCACACCGCTGTCAATCACATCCATGCCATAGTTTCCCATGATATAAGCGATCGTTCCGCCGCCTCCCTGGTCCACCTTTCCGAGTTCTGCTGTCTGGTAAGCTACTCCGTTGTCATCAAATGCTTTTCGTATTTCAGCGATGTATTCTGCATTTGCATCATTAGAACCTGATTTTCCTCTGGATCCTGTATATTTATTGATCGTCAGTCCTTTTCCGAAGTATGCGCTGTTTTTCTTTTCCATCACAGATGGATAGTTCGGATCAAACGCTGCGCTGACATCGGAGGAGAGCATCTTTGAATTCGCAAGTGCTCTTCTGACCTTCAGCTCGCTGTACTGTCCCATGCATTCCAAAACCTCTGCCACCGCATTCTCAAAAAACCTGGAATGCATACCGGTTGCACCGACACTTCCGATCTCTTCTTTATCCACCAACAGGCACACACATGTCTTCTGTACATGTTCCAGAGAAAACATTGCCTGATAAGACGGGTAAGCGCACACTCTGTCATCGTGACCATATCCCATGACCATACTGCGGTCGAGACCATAGTCTCTCGCCTTGCCTGCCGGGACTGCCTCGAGTTCTGCTGAGGTGAAATCTTCCTCAGTGATTCCATATTTTTCAGAGAGAAGGTTTAAAATATATGCCTTTACCGGCTCTTTCTCCTCTCCCTCCAGCGGTCTGCTGCCTACCAGGATATTCAGATCTTCTCCTTCAACCACCTTACTTGCCGGCTTCTCCATCTGATTCTGTGCCAGGTGGATCAAAAGGTCAGAAATTCCCAATACCGGATCACTCTCGTCTTCACCGATCACAACCGGGACAACCGTTCCATCCTTCTTGACCACAACACCATGCAGTGCAAGTGGCAGTGCCACCCACTGGTACTTCTTCACCCCACCATAATAGTGTGTGTCAAGCAATGCAAGATCAGAATCTTCATACAGAGGATCCTGTTTGATATCCAGTCTCGGGGAATCAATATGTGCTCCCAGAAGATTCATGCCATTCTCAAGCGGCGCATCTCCGATGTGGAACATGGCGAGTGCTTTCCCCATCTGCTGCACATACACCTTATCTTGTGGCTTTAATGCTTTTCCGGATGCGATAACGTCCTTCAAGTCAACATAGCCTGCTTTCTTAATTTCTTCCACTGCAAAGGTCACACATTCTCTCTCCGTCTTGCAGGTGCTTAGAAAAGTTTTATATGCCTCACAAAAAGCATTCATCTTTTCAAGCTTTTCATTGTCATATGTTTTCCATGCGTTCTGTCTCAACATTTCTCTTTAACATCCTTTCGCTTTTTCTGTACATGCCTTCATAGCTTCCATCACCGCACTGCGCATGCCCTTTGCCTCGAGCACACGGACAGCCTCGATCGTAGTGCCTCCCGGCGAACACACCATATCTTTCAGTTCTCCAGGATGCTTTCCTGTCTCCAGGACCATCTTGGCACTGCCCAAAACCGCCTGTGCTGCCATGCGGTATGCCTGTGCGCGCGGCATCCCATCCGCCACAGCTGCATCTGCCATCGCTTCAATAAAAAGAAAAACATATGCAGGGGAGCTTCCACTCACAGACACGACTGCGTCCATAAGTGACTCCTCTACAATTTCCACTTTGCCGCATCCTTCCAGGATCATGCAGATTGTTTTCATCTCCTGCTCTGTCACCAGTCCATTGCTGCATACACCCGTCATTCCTTCCCCCACGAGCGCAGGTGTGTTCGGCATGCAGCGCACAATCTTCACCGGTTTTTCGAATAATCCTTCCAGCCATCCCAGCGTTTTTCCAGGCGCAATGCTGACGACAATCTGAGCATCTGTGACGACATCTTTGATTTGTCGTATGACTTCCGCATAAAATTTCGGTTTTACTGCCAGGACGAGAATGTCGCAATGCTGTGCCACTTCTATGTTGTCCAAGGTTGTACGAATATGGTACATCTCCTCCACGCGCTGTCTGCTCTTCTCTGTCTTTGTGGACGCGATCACCTCATCTGCACAGACAATTTTCTGGTTCAGGATTCCTCCTATCATAGCCGAGGCCATATTTCCGCCCCCGATGAATCCAACTTTCATCTCATTGCCTCCTTTTTCTCATTTGCAACGGTCCAGTATCCTCCCGGTTATTTTTATCACAATGCAGTGATACACCGTTGAATTTTTATAGCATATACAGTATATTATATCATCTCCACTTGCTAAGTCAAATATTTTCCTTTTTCTCTCTGATTTTGTTTATGCCAAGGAAACGCTGATAACTGTTCCATTTCCGTACGCCTTTTTGTACGCCATCGTTACAGATGATATTTCTTAAGTTTTAGATTGAATCTTGAAATGCTTTGCCCTATAATAAACACTGATATTTATTTATAAAGGAGTTTTTTATGACGCAAAATGCTACCATCCGACTGTTAGAAGAAATTTCTCTGAACGCCTGGCCTTCCCACAAAATCGAATTGTACGATGGCTGGCTGATTCGTTTTTCTCATAATTATACCTACCGCACAAACAGTGTGGAGCAGATCGGAATCTCCACCATCCCGATTGAAGAGAAAATCGCCTACTGTGAGTCCATGTATATCAATTATCACACACCGGTCAATTTCAAGGTCAATCCTCTGATTGACTCTTCTTTTGATCAGCGTCTGTCCGAGATGGGATATCAGATCCGCCATGTGACCGAGGTGATGACCATGCCGATGAGCAATTTTCATCCCTATCCTTCTCTCTCCTCGGAATATGAATTTTATGGGCGTAACTCCAATCTGCCTTCTGTCATCTATTACCCCGACAATGTGATTGTCCAGCTGCGCGATACCATCTCTGATGACTGGATTCACTCCCTGTTCCGCCTGAACGGAACCACAGATCCTGTGCTGCAGCGCATTGTTCCTTCCATGTTTAAGGCAATACCGAAGGAAACCATCGTCGCCTACATTGAGATCGACGGGCGCATGGTGGCTTCCGGTCTTGGAATCTTAGATCGCGGATATGTCGGGCTGTATGCTATCTATGTCGATCCCAGCTGCCGCAGAAAGGGTTTTGCGCGCTCGATCTGCAGCTCCATCCTGTCAGAAGCGGAAAAAAAGGGCGCATCCAAGGCATACCTTCAGGTCGTGCAGGGCAATACAAATGCCAAGAACTTATATCGCTCGCTCGGCTTTGAAGATTTTTATACGTATTGGTTTCGCTCTCTGGAATATAAAGGACATGACGCCTGACGGCGTCATCAACAATCATAAAAGCCCACCGGATTGCTTCGTGCCTGAGACTGGGCTTTTATATAAATATTGATGTTATAGATAGATCTTATATGTAGAAAGGAAAAATTTTATGTGGATAGCTGATTCTTGGAAAGATTATGAAGTGATTGATACATCAGGCGGAGAAAAATTAGAGCGCTGGGGCGATTATCTGCTTGTCCGCCCAGATCCCCAAGTCATCTGGAGCACACAAAAGCAGCACAGCGGCTGGAAAAAAAGAAATGGTCACTACCACCGCAGTCAAAAAGGCGGGGGAGAATGGGAATTTTTCGATCTTCCCGAACAGTGGGCGATTCACTATAAAACGCTGACCTTCAATCTAAAACCTTTCAGTTTTAAACACACGGGTCTGTTCCCGGAGCAGGCGACAAACTGGGACTGGTTTTCTAAAAAAATCCGCAATGCCAATCGTCCCGTCAAAGTCCTGAATCTCTTCGCATACACAGGCGGCGCCACACTGGCTGCCGCTGCGGCTGGCGCTTCCGTCACACATGTCGATGCGTCAAAAGGGATGGTCGCATGGGCAAAAGAGAATGCCCGCTCCTCCAATCTTGAGAATGCCCCCATCCGCTGGCTTGTCGATGACTGCGTCAAATTTGTTGAGCGCGAAATTCGCCGCGGTAATCACTATGATGCAATTATCATGGATCCACCTTCCTATGGCAGGGGACCAAAAGGAGAAATCTGGAAGATTGAGGAGTCCATTCATCCATTTATCAAGCTGTGTACACAGCTTTTGAGCGATGATCCTCTTTTCTTCCTCGTCAATTCTTACACGACAGGTCTGGCGCCGGCTGTGTTGACTTATATGCTGTCTCTTGAGCTGAAAAAATGGAATGGATCTGTAGATTCACAGGAGATTGGCTTGCCTGTCACGAGCACAGGACTGATTTTGCCGTGCGGAGCCTCGGGCAGATGGAGTGCAGTGAATTGATGTACTCTGATATTCCACTATAAAAGCCCAGTCTCGGTGGGCTTTTATGATTGGTAGAGACGCCGCCAGGCGTCCTATCCGTTTGGGTACTGTTGAAAAAAGCAACCGAATGTTTTTTCTCAGCGGTACCCAAAATATCATTGATTTTTTCTAAAAGTTTCGTGCGCCGGTTTGACGCATAGAGTTTCGTTTTGTTCTTCTTTACATGAATTGACTGTAATATTCACCGAATTCTACATAGGATCCCGTCGTGGCAATCACCATAACGATAATGATAGAAATGATAATTCCGATCAATTCCAGAATCAACGTCGCTTTTGCCCAGTTTGATTTACTTCTCTTAGCTCCACTTCCGAAAGCCCAGACAAACATCATGATAATGTTGACACATGGTATTGCACAGATCAGCATCGTCAAAATCCATTCTCCCACACCCATCGGCTCTTCCAGTTCCTGATACGAGTGATTTTTTCTCTGGTTCTTTTGATACTGCTGTCCATTCTGATAGTATCCTTGCTGCCCATTTTGGTAGTATCCCTGCTGTCCCCAATTGTTTTGATAGTTCTCCTGGTAGTCGTTTTGATATCCATTCTGATATCCGTTCTCATTTTTTTGGTAATCATCCATAGCCTTCCTTAGTGCCTCCCTTACTGTTCTTTTGATGTTTTTCTCACTTTTTCCTTTTGTTTTATCATACCATACTCTTTTTTGATTCTCAATCTTCTCTCCCAAATTTTTTCTTGTATCCGCCTTTTTTTCCGGCTATACTGAGAACGATAGGGTCCGATCGTGAGACAATTGTCTGTGTCCAGACAGCCAGGTGCGCAAGCGCCCTGTCTGCTGTCCACTGAGACTGGGCTTTTATATTAAATATACAGAAAGGATTTTTTCTATGTCACAATTTTCTCGAACAGAACTGCTTTACGGTCATGAAGCCATGGAGCATCTCGCCCGCGCAAGGGTTGCTGTCTTTGGCGTCGGAGGTGTCGGAGGTTATGTGGTGGAGGCGCTCGCGCGAAGCGGAGTGGGGACACTTGATCTTTTTGACAATGACACCGTTTGTCTCTCAAATTTAAACAGACAGATTATCGCCACGCACGATACCATCGGAAAATACAAGGTCGATGCGGCAAAGGACCGTGTTCTCTCGATCAATCCGCATGCCTCTGTCTTTGCACACAAAATGTTTTTCATGCCAGATAACGCTGACCAGATCGATTTCTCTGCCTTTGATTATGTCGTGGATGCCATTGACACCGTCACGGGAAAGATTGAACTTGTCATGCGTGCGACCGCTGCTCATGTCCCCATCATCTCATCGATGGGCGCAGGAAACAAAAAAGATGCCAGTGCTTTTGAAGTCACTGACATCTATAAAACCTCTGTCTGTCCTCTCGCCAAGGTCATGCGAAAAGAATTAAAAGCGCGTGGGATCAAACATTTAAAGGTGGTCTATTCAAAAGAAATTCCTCTAAAGCCTCTTGAGACATCTGAGGAGCTGCCACAAGGAAGGCGAAGCATCCCCGGCAGCAATGCCTTTGTTCCTTCCGTCGCTGGTCTGATTATTGCCGGCGAAATCATCAACGATCTGACCGCTCCATACGCTCCCTCAAAATAAGCTTTGACTCGATCTCATTCTCCCTAGAATCTTCTGCAGTAAATTCCCATGAAAATAGGTCATCGGCTCCTGATTTGGGAACAGAGTCACCATGCGATATCCATATAGGATCACCATCGCCGCTAAAAGGATCACTGCATATTTCTGCAGTGATCGCGTCTCTGTGCACATGACATACCGTCTGACGCAGAAGGTAACTCCCAGTGCAATCCATCCGTAGATAAGGGGGTGCATCTCCCATGCCTGTGCAAATTTAAGCTGAAGTACCAGAAACAACGCTCTCGTCATCCCACATCCCGGGCATGGCAGCCCTGTAAAGATCACCATCGGACAAACACGATGAAAGATGAGATTGACCATTGCGATGTACAAAAGTAAAAGCACAGCCGCCTTCCAGTATTGTCTGATATCTCCCAGGATCATGTCTTTTCTACTTTTTCTCTGTCGTTGCATGATTTCTATTTCAGGAATCCGCTGATGATCTGTTCTTCCGCTTCTGCCTCTGTCAGTCCCAAGGTCATCAGTTTGATGATCTGCTCACCGGCGATCTTTCCGATCGCTGCCTCATGTATCAGTGCAGCATCTGGATGGTTTGCCGTGATCTGAGGGATTGAACTGATCTTTGCGTTTCCTACAATGATTGCATCGCATTCTGTATGCCCACTGCATGGTGCGTTTCCTTCTAAATCGGAGAAAAACACTTGCTTTGACTCATCTCTCGCGACGGAACGTGACACGATGTTTGCCCCAGATCCTTTGCCGTTCATCGCAATCTTAAAGCGGCTCTCAGCAGTCTGATGTCCATGAGTCATCAATCTTTCTGTGACCACCATCTTGGCACTTTCCGCAAGTTTTGCATCCGTCTCACGGATCGTGGAATCGACACCTTTAATCTGTACTGTTTCCATCTCCATGTATCCGCCTTCCGAGATCTGCACCACCGTCTTCGGATTCATGATGCGCTCTCCGCTGCCATCGCCGCTGCCGTAATGTTTCTCTATATATCTCACCTTCGCGTTTTTCCCGATAAAAAAACTGTGAATGCCATCATGCTGGCTTGTCGCAGGACCTCCATTGTGAATTCCACATCCGGCGATGATCGTCACATCGGCATCTTCCCCGATATAAAAATCATTGTACACCACTTCTTTTAAACCTGACTGACTTAAAATCACAGGAATATGTACACTTTCTCTCTTTGTTCCTGGTTTAATGTGGATCTCAATCCCTGTACCATTGTCCTTTGGGATAATCTCGATATTTGCGCTGGAATTTCTCGCTGCCGTCTGTCCATTTGCCCTGATATTGTATGCCCCGGCAGGGAGCTCGTGAAACCCTGCCACTGCCTCCAACAGCTGCTTTTGAATTGCATCCATCCTATTTTTCCCCCTTCTTCCAGAATTTACATTCCGCTCCACTGCTCTCTCCCAGAAGAGTCGGCAAAATTTCTTCCTTTGGACCACATTTCTTGATCATTCCATCTGCGATCACAACGATCTCATCGGCCGTTTTCAAGATCCTCTCCTGGTGAGAAATAATCAAGATCGATCCATCCAGACGCTCATGCATCTTTTCAAAAACCTGGATTAAATTTTGGAAACTCCACAGATCAATCCCCGCCTCCGGCTCATCAAAGACAGAAATTTTCGTATTTCTCGCCATCACAGTCGCGATCTCGATTCGCTTGATTTCTCCGCCTGAGAGGCTCGCATTTACTTCACGGTTAATGTAATCTTTCGCACACAGTCCGACTTCAGAAAGATACTCGCATGCACCAGCTGCTGAGATATCTCTGCCGGCTGCCAGCCGAATCAAATCCAGAACCGTCACCCCTTTGAAGCGTACCGGCTGCTGAAAAGCATAGCTGATTCCTCTCTTAGCTCTCTCTGTGATACTTAATTGTGTGATATCCTCACCGTCCAGCAAAATCTGCCCGGATGTCGGCTTTTCAATCCCTGCAATTACTCTCGCAAGCGTTGATTTTCCTCCGCCATTCGGTCCGGTGATAGCAACAAATTTATGATCTTCCAACGTAAAACTGATATCCTTTAAAATTTCCTTCTCCTTACTGTCCTCGGAGACTTCAAAGGAAATATTTCTTAACTCGAGCATATATTCTATTCCTCCTATGCGATCTTCGTTCTTTGTCTGCCGTCATTCAACACCATTGTGCTGCGCAACACTTTCCTACGACCACAACACCAAGGAATTGTATCACACTTCTTGCCTTTGGGCAATCCTGTTGTCTTTCTGCTCTGTATCTTTATACATAATATGGCGCAGGAAGTTTCCATATTTCTTGACTGTCGTCAAAATCGTATAGCCGCCTCTCTGCATATTCTGGAGACTATAACAGTTATCCGGGCATACGGTCGCCATGCGGTAGCGATACTGCGGCATCTCATCGAGCACCTCTTCCGCCGCTTGCAGCAAGATTGCCTGCAGATGATTTCCACGATATTTCGGAAGCACTGCCGCTGAATCCATATACACCACCTGTTTTTGCTCCTCTTGGTTCAATCCCAGATATTGTCCCATGTTTCTCTCAGTCTCTCCCGCAAAATCAATCATAAAAAAACCTGCGATTGTCCCATTTTCCTCGGCGACAATGATAAAACCTGACTGTTGCACATGTGCTTCTACATATCCACGGTCATCGCTGATAAACCATCCTTCCGGCGCCAACGCTTTTGCCGTATCCATCACGGTCATGATTCCTTCCACATCGCTCTCTTTTGCTCTGCGAATCAAAAATTCCTGGTTATTCTTTCCTTTTATTGAAATGCTTTTTGTCTCCATTGTAATTCTCCTTTTGCTCTGATTATCCCAACGCAACATCTAAAATCATCATCAGCACAAATCCTATAGCAAATCCAATAGTCCCGATATTACTGTGTTCCCCTTCGCTCGCTTCTGGGATCAACTCTTCCACCACCACATAGATCATCGCACCTGCTGCAAAAGACAGCAGATACGGCAAAGCTGGCATAATCTTCGATGCCAGCAAAAGTGTCACTGCACCTGCCGCCGGTTCCACAGCACCCGACCATGCTCCATATGCAAAAGCTTTTCCTCTGCTTATCCCCTCACTGCGAAGAGGCATCGAGATAATTGCACCTTCCGGAAAATTCTGAATTGCAATTCCGATTGCAAGCGCAAAGGCACCCGCAAGCGTCACCTCGCTGCTCCCCATAAGAACTCCCGCGAAAACCGCACCAGAAGAAATTCCTTCTGGAATATTATGTAGAGTGACAGCTAGTACCATCATCGTAGTTTTTTTTAGCGAACACGGCAAGCCTTCTGATTTTTCAGCCCCAAAATGAAGATGTGGGATGAGCCGGTCCATCAGCAGCAAAAATCCTATACCCACCAGAAATCCAATCGCAGCGGGTACAAAGGCAAACTTTTCCATATCCTGTGACATCTCCATCGCAGGAATCAACAGCGACCATACAGCCGCTGCCACCATCACTCCGGATGCAAACCCTAAAAGCATCTTCTGAATAAAGGGACTCAATTCTTTTTTCATCAAAAAAACGCTTGATGCACCTAATGTTGTTCCAAAAAATGGAATAAGTAATCCTAAAAAAATTTCCATTTTGCTCCTCCTGTGATGGGCAATATCCCATCATTCTGTAGTTATTATATTTCCTCCTGTGTCTGGTCATGACGCTTCCAAAGGGAACCTTTTACAACTTTTTTCTTCCTTCTCTTGATTTTTGCCACAAATCTGTTAGTCTAAAAAGAGAGGGAGAAAATCTGGCATATCTTCTCCTTCTACAGCGTTTTTGTATGGAAGAAAGGAGAGCGAACTATGTATCAGATTCTTATTGCGAATGGCGAAAAAATCGAATGTCATCTTCTCTCATTGATATTAAAAAAACATTTTCCCAATCTCACCGTCTTACCCTATGCCCTCAACTTCTCGCAGCTGACTGCCGCTCTGGAGACACATTCTCCTCGCATCGCAGTCATCGATCTGCATCTGCCTGGGGCAGACATTCTTGACACACTAAAAGAAATCCACCTTCAACATACCGATATGCACATTCTGCTCACCTCCGACTACAGCGAATTCCAGCATGTCAAAAGAGCAATGTCTCTTTCCAAAATAGATTATATCCTAAAACCGGTCCAGCCTCAAGATCTGATCCATGCTGTGAGCAAAATCTGCACTGATCTTGACCAGAAACAAAATCTTTGGAAACGTCACTTTGAGAACTCTTCCGCCGCCTTTGTATCTCTCGAGACAGAAAAAGAAGATTTTCTCTCCGATATCGTTTGCGGCAAAATCAGTCCCCAAAACGCTATGAATCTTTTGCAGAATTTAAAATCACCTTACCGTGGTGGAATTTTTATGACGTTTCGCCCTGCTCCAAGCCCTGATCTTCCCATCACCTTTCCATGGCAGAATTATGCCCATGCTCTCACCACACAGATCAGCCATCTCTGCACTTGCTTTGGAAAACCTTATCAGCGCGATTTTATTCTATGTCTTCTGCCTGGAATGTCGTTTGAACAGCCTTTCTACCAAAACTGGGTATTTGAACTTTTTCAGACTGCTCTCCAGAAAGCCGATCCTTCTTTTCGCTGTCCTCTCTTATTCGGTGTCAGCAGCGTAAAATTAAATCTCAGTGATCTGACAGATGCTTTCCGTGAAAGTATCATAGCACTTGAGCACAAAACAGAGCCTGGATTTTACTTTTTTTGATTGTACTTTCCCTGTCTCTTGCTCAAAATTCTTCCCTATTACACCAATCGGTGAGCACGGTTCTCCAGAAAAGATTCTCCTATTTTTCCTGGGAAATGCTCACCGATTCATTTTAAATACTCAATTAAGTTTTTTACATCGCTTCTGCCCCGAAGCTTTCGCAGCGCTTTGCTCTCAATCTGGCGAATTCTCTCCCTGGTCACATGATAGATCTGCCCAACTTCCTCCAAGGTCCATATTTTCCCATCAAAAAATCCAAAGCGAAGCTCCAGAATTTTTCTCTCCCTGTCTGACAGCTTTGAGAGAATTTCTCCCACTTCTTTTTTCATCATCTCTGCCTCGACCACTTCAAACTGCTCCGGTGCTGTCTGATCAGAAACCACATGTATCAGCGAAAAATCATCCTCACCTACTGGTGCCTCCAA
This sequence comes from Robinsoniella sp., assembly GCA_022788205.1. Taxonomy (GTDB): domain Bacteria; phylum Bacillota; class Clostridia; order Lachnospirales; family Lachnospiraceae; genus JAGZHZ01. The sequence continues at coordinate 45,647 of JALEVQ010000075.1, forward strand.
CGAAATGGTATCTCCAAAATAGCCCAGGATCTCTTCTATTTTTTCTTTTGGAATCTCCAATTTCTCTGAAAGTTCTTGCGTCGTCGGATCCCTTCCCATCTCGGTCACATATTTCCTTTTCTCACGCTGAATCCGGTTCATGCTCTCCACCATGTGGACAGGAATGCGGATATTTTTCGATTTCTCCACCATGGAACGTGTGATCGCCTGTCGAATCCACCAGATCGCATAGGTGCTGAATTTATATCCTCTGCGGTAATCAAACCCCTGCACTGCCCTCAGCAATCCAATATTTCCTTCCTGAATCAAATCCAGCAGAGACATTCCGCTGTATCCCACATAATGCCTTGCCACGCTGACTACCAGTCTCAAATTACAGTTGATCAGATTTTCACGCGCTGTCTCATCTCCCTGCTCTATCTTTCTTGCGAGTTCCTGCTCCTCCTGTGCCGTGAGCAATGGATATCTCCCAATCTCTCTGAGATAAATTTTGACAGAATCTTCTCCAGATTGATCTGCTTCTTCCCCTTCTTGCGCTGTCTCTTTAGTCTCTGTCTCTTCTTCCGCTTCCCTTAAAAATTCCTCCAGGGAATCCTCAAAGATCGGGTTGTGATCTTCCAACATTATTTCTTGACACCGATTTTTCTCATCGTTTTCTCTCATTTTTATCCCCAATTATCATTTCTTTTGCCTTAAATACCACAAAATTTCTATTTTTTGCTTCTTTTCCCCCTATTTTACCATCCTATTTTTTTTGATGTAAGTTTTTTTCTGTATCATTTTCTTCTTTTTTAACTCTTTATGTAAAAAATAGAGCTGTCAAAGATTTTTCTGTTTCTTTGACAACTCCATCTGTTTTCTCATCTTATTTTTCTAAAGCGCCCCGCACAATCATTGTTTTGCCTTCTCCAGTGCATCTTCTACCGCTTTTATAATCCCCTTGGAGCTATAGGTAGCTCCGCTCACTACGTCTACCTCAGTGGACTGCTGATCCAGAATTTCTTTCACAACTCCTGAGCGTGCGTCCTGAAAATATTCATCGTCATCTTCATACTTTACGACTTTGATATTTGTAATTTCCCCAGATTCCACCAAAACTTCCACATTGATTTTTCCATAGTACCCGATTCCTTCTCCATCCCATGTGCCGTCCTGATATCCATATCCTGTCTTACTTTCCTCTGCCTGCTCTGTTTCCGGTTGCTCTGTCTTCTTTGCGGCGGAAACCGTCACCCCCGATACTCCGATACAGACTCCCAGAGAGAGAACTGCTCCTACTATCGCTGCTCTGTTTCCAAGCGGAACTTTTTTCTTCTTCAAGTAATATTTGCGGATTCTCAGCGCAGCATATCCGCCAAATAAAATCGTATAGATGCACAGATCTACACAATATTTCATATTTCCTCTCTGGATCTGAGGGCTGAAAATAGTGGCAACATGAAGATACATCAGTGCATAATACAGATATGACCATCTCTGCAATTGCTTCCATTTTTTAGCAGGCATCTTCCTGCGAACCGTCTTAAAAGAAGTGATGGTCAACGGAATCAACAGTGCAATCATCAGAAGGGAACACAATGCCGCCACTCTCTCTGCTGTCTGCAGTCCCTGAATGTCGGTAAATAACATACGGAAATACCGTTTCCCATAGTACATGTTGTGAGACAAAATCAAAAGAGATGCCATGATCGCAATCTCTCCTCTCAGTCCCATAAATACCTTCTGAGACTTACTCTTCGGAGGCATCAGAATCGCATACATCACAATCAGGAAAAGAGAGGTCGCGACGACCCCTCTTCTGATATAATCTGTGACAAAAGTATTCAGCCACCCGGGAATCCATTCAGAAGGCATCCATGCCGCCATAAGTCCGACAATCACCGCCCCGATATAGAATACCGGGCTATATTTTTTGATCTGCTTTTCCAGCAGAAATAAAAGTACAACGCTAACACCTATTGATAATAACAATTTCATCGTAGATTTTCTCTCCCACTTCTATGACTACGGTGTCACTGTGATTTCGACGGATGGGAATCCAACTGCTTCCATCGTCACAACGTAGGAAGCTCCCTCTTCGCCGCCAAAGATTACCGTTTCTTCTCCTTTTGCAGCCACTGTTGCATCTGGATTTACGGTTCCATCTTCATTGAAAATCGCCGTTCCAACACTGCCGATCGCATTTCCATCTACAGTCACCGTCACTGCTGCAAGATAATCCGCCAGTGTCAGCCCCTGTGCATTTTCAGCAACAGAAAGCACATTTCCATCAAAAGTGATATCTTCTGCCGTCAAATCGGATGTCACAAGACACGTTGTCTGCACATCTGCATACTGTTCGTCTGAGAAAATGACGGTATAAGAGCCTGGCTTGCACTCTGCTCCCAGCACCACTCCGTCTTCTGATGCCTCATACATTCCTTCTTCCACCACAGCGCGGCCCTTTTTCACACTGCTCAGAACATAATGGCTGTCTTCCGGCAGATTCCTCTCCACTGCGATCTTTGTTCCCTCTGGATCGTAGGAGACACTTTCTGCGGACTGCACAGAATATTCATCGGAAAGCTGCTCTTTGCAGAAAAGCGAAGTTTCGATTTCAATATCATCGGCGTCGGCGATCAGATACGTGATCTTTGTGATCGTTTTTCCCGGAAGATCTTCAAATCTCTGATAAGCAACCTGATTTCCGTGCGGTTCCTGGAACTCTTTTACTGCAACTCCAAGCTCACCAGCCCGAAGCCAGATGTTGTCCAGATGCTCCAGACCATACTTTGCCCCGTCCTCTGTCTCAATCACAACGCCCTGAACGGTGCTCACATCAAGGTCCACTCCTTCCACCGTGATCTGATAATTTCCCCATGCACTGGTGGTAACAATGGAGGTCTCTACATCGTCAGCAGTCACGGTATTTCCCACCGTCTTGCTGATCGTTCCGTCCGAATTGATCACTTTATACTCAGCTAGTGCCGTCTCAGAAATATTTTCCATATTCTGTACAAATTCTATCAGAGAATTGCTGCACTCTTTTCCATCCTCAATCGCTTTCTGTACATCCTCATACAATGCCTTTGAGATTGCCACATGAACCTGGGATACTCCCAGAATGTTGACCCCTGTCTCTACCTCCTCGATAAAGGTAGATGGAAAATTTTTCGACTTCTGTGTCGTCGCGGAAGTCACCGCATCATAGATTCCTTCTTCCTCATATCCTGCCTCTGCGATCGGGTCTGCCGCGTCATACTGCCCTGCCACTGACTGTGCCGGATCCTCCGGCTCCACATCATTTAATTCTCCATAATAGTAATCTGCGTAGGACAAATTTAATGTTCCGTATATCATCTCAGAGTCTGCCTCCGCAGCTCCACACATTGCAATACTTCCTGTAGCCAAAGCTCCTGCCATCAATAAGGATACTATTTTTTTCTTCAAGACCTGTTCCTCCATTTCTTCTTTCTCGACGATTCTATCGCTTGATGAGTTCTTTATCTCTTAGTTAGTTGTTACTAACCTCTTCTTCTATATCTTACTCATCTTTTTGGAAATAATCAAGTCCCCTTATTGAAGCAATTTTCTCATTAAGACCATATCTGTCTTCTGTTATTCTTTCCTACCTTTCCATCCCCGCAGCCATGCGCAGATATCTTCTACCTCCTCCTTACTTATCAAACAAGAAATGTTTGTTGTAGTAGCGGCTCGTCTGTTTGATCTGTTCGCTGAGCTGCTCCATTCCCATACTTTCAATTAAGGTCGGCTCACCTGAGAACAGATTTCTCCCAAGTCCCAGACGATTTCCAGGTATCTCTGCGCCGATTGCTGCCAGCGTAGTCGGGAAGAGATCTAACGCACAGAACAGGCGGTCTTCTGTCTGTTCTGCCTCCGCAGCCGGATTCACAATCACCTGAAAGATGCTGCGCGTAAATTCTGCATCCACTGATTCTGCATATTTTGTATCCATTGTCAGATGATCTCCACATAGAATAATCGTCGTGTTGTCGTACCACGGCTGTTCTTTGACCCACCTCACAAAATCAGCCAGCTGGTGATCAGCACATGCAATCACATTGCGATATGGATCTTCATATGTATCTCCGCAAAGCTCACATGAATATCCGCTGACACAATGTGTATCCATCGTCGCCATCGTCAGATTGAACGGTTCGTCTTCCTCCGCCAGACGGCTCAATTCCTCTTTCGCAAATTGAAACAGTTTCTCGTCCTCATATCCCCACCACTCATAATAATCCTCCGGGATCCATCCCTGTTCCACTGCGTAATCATAGTCATGTATCTCATAATTTCCATGCTGTTTAAAATAGTGGTCTGTCCCGGCAAACCCTGCATCTGATCCCAACAGGAGGATCTGATGATATCCCTCATGCTCCAAAATTTCTCCCAGAGTCGTAAGCCCCGGCAAAAATGTTTTGTACATATTATATCCATTATTGGCAAGCGGAATCGTAAGCGGCACTCCACTTGTCTGAGCCACCATCGATGCCATCGTCCAGCTGCAGTTTGCCATCTCAATCATGCCGTATCCGCCTGGCTGTGAGAAGTGGACACTGTCATCTTCTCTCTGCAACGCGGTCAATTCTGACAATAGATTTTCCTGCTCGTATCCCCCATATTCCTTTGATGCGTACGTATTTTCAAAGGATTCCAGAAAAATATAGATCAGATTTCTCTTTTTTTCAGGGAAAGAAATATCCACACGGTTCGGATCGACATACCGTGTCTCATATAAATTCGATGGATGTGTCTGAGCATACACATAGCTTGGGATGTCATAACGAAACATTGCAAAGATAATCCCAGAAACAAAAAAGATGCCAGAAATCGTTAAAAGATGCCTTACCAATTTTTCCTTAAAGCACCCAAATCGTTTCCTCATCTTCTCTCTTGAAACGTGTGACTTTGTCCCATTTTGAAGTTCTTCTTTTCCTGTGTCTCTCTTTTCTTCCTTTCTTCTCTGAGATCGAAACAGCAGAAAAAGCAGTACACCCATTACCATGCAAGGCGGTACTGTATAGAGTAAATAGTTAAAAATGATGCCAAATCCTGTTCCTTCCATCGGTACTTTCATCTGGAATACCATCTTGTCGATTGTAAGATCCGCAAAATAACTTTCCAGCCATACAAAGGAAGCCCAAAGAAGAGTCGAGAGTATCATCAGACAGACTGCTGCCACCCTTGCCTTTTTGTTTGAACCTTCTTTTTTTCTCTTTTTTTCCATGTTGTCCTCCAACGGTGCAAACTGCGCCATCATTCAGGAATAAGTCCATTGCGACAGTTACTACTTTATCATACTGTCCACTGAAATACAAGGGCGTTGGACGGGCTTCAGAGACTTTTCATCATTCTTCTGCTATCGGTTGCGATAAATCTGTTTTTCGTATTTCGCACACCATGAAGCATATTCCCAGATCACCTTCTCGATGTCCTCCGACATCTTCTGTTTTCGTATAAATCCAAACGGCTGAACGTGAAATGTTTTAAAAATATCATTTTCTCTCACAGAAGAAAAGACAATCGGAGATTCTGGCTGCTCTTTTAAAATTCTTTCAGCCAGTTCCGGCGCACTGATTTTGGGTATCGAAAAATCAAGGAAATAAAGCTCGTATTCTTCCCCCATGCGCACTGTCTCAAACAATTTCTCTGGGTCAGAAAACATCCTGCATTCCACTCTCATCCAATACTTAAAAAATCCTCTCTCTATCTCTTTTGAGTAATACGCCAAGGAATTTTGATCCTTATCACAGATTGCCATCTTTCTCGCTTCCATTTTTTCATTCTCCCTCATTTACAGAATCGGTTATAGAAAAATTTCTTCTTCTGTCGTTTTTTATCGTCTTTTCTATCATCATAACCCTTTTCCCTCTGAGAAGATATCAGTTTCTTCGCTATTTATTATCAAAATTGTATTTTTCTGTCCTGCTCATCGAAATGGAAATCTGTTTTTCTCTATTCTCATAAGACTCTTTCACACACTCTCCCAGATAGCTGCGGATTCTCCTCTTTTCATCATCGTATGTCCGCCCGCTCTTTTTCTGAAGCTGTGCTCTGCTCTTTTCCCATATCAAAAAGAGAGGGCTCCCTGCCTCAAAAGCCGGGACTTCCCTCTCAAAGACTTCCTCATCATATCTTTGGTCTATCTATATGACATATTCGTCTGATTTCGCTGCCTGCCATTCCATCAGATCTCCCAGTGTCACATGATCCACCACGCCGTTGATCGCATCATTTAATTTTTTCCACAAAATTCTTGTCACACAGTCATCTTCCCTGTCACATGTGGAAATACCCTCTTCCACACACTCCACCGGCGCCAGGCTGCCCTCCGTCAGCCTGAGAATCATCCCCACCGTGTACTCTTCCGGCGACCTTTGCAGCATATAGCCTCCCATCGGTCCACGAATGCTCCTCACATAGCCCGCCTTATTCAAAATAGAAATAATCTGTTCCAGATATTTTTCAGAAATCCCTTGTCTTTGTGCCGCATCTTTCAATCTGATCGGTTCCCCCGAATAATTCGTCGCGAGATCCAGCATCAATCTCAGTGCATATCTTCCCTTTGTCGATATTCTCATTGAATCAACCTCCATATGCTTTATTATACTTCATTTTCCGGATTCTGTGAAGTCTCACATCTCAAAAATCATATGGTGTTTGCGTCAGGGAAACGCTGAGAGGGTATTGTGTACGCCATCGTAATGTGTACGCCATCCTCCCAGATGATATCACCGCAGACACGCTGCGTTTTCTGCTCGGTCTGTGTGCCCGAATTGCGGATCTTCTACTCCAAAATTTTCCTGAGATCCTCCTCAGGTGTTGTGACCGGTGCGATCTCATAATTTTCCACAAGATAGTTCAGCACATTCGGTGACAGAAATGCCGGCAAAGACGGTCCGAGCAGAATCTTCTTCATTCCAAGATGCAAAAGTGTCAGCAAAATACAGACCGCCTTCTGCTCGTACCACGACAGCACCATAGACAATGGCAGATCATTCACCTCACATCCAAATGCCTCTGCGAGAGCCACTGCGACCTGGATTGCGCTGTAGGCATCGTTGCACTGTCCCATATCCATTATGCGCGGCAAACCACCGATTGTGCCAAGATCCATATCGTTGAAGCGATATTTTCCGCAGGCAAGCGTCAGAACAATGCTGTCTGCCGGTGTCTGTCTCACAAACTCAGCATAGTAACTGCGTCCGGCTCTGGCACCATCGCATCCTCCCACAAGGAAGAAGTGTCTGATCTTTCCGGCTTTCACCGCCTCAATCACCTGATCAGCGACAGACAAAACCGCATTGTGTGCAAATCCTGTCATCACCTTGTCACCGCCGTTCATTCCAGTAAAATGCATGTCCTCAGGATATCCTCCAAGCGCAAGTGCTTTCTCAATTACAGGCGTGAAGTCTTTCTTCTCACCAATGTGAACAACCCCCGGATAGGAAACCATGTCTGTTGTGAATACCCGGTCTGCATAGCTTGCTTTCGGCGGCATCAGACAGTTTGTCGTGAACAAAACCGGCGCTGGAAGACCATCAAATTCTTTCTGTTGATTTTGCCACGCTGTGCCAAAGTTTCCTTTAAGATGCGTATATTTTTTCAGCTCAGGATAAGCGTGAGCCGGGAGCATCTCACCATGGGTATAGATGTGAATCCCTTTATCCTTTGTCTGCTCCAAAAGCTGCTTCAAATCACACAGATCGTGACCGGAAATCACGATAAACGGTCCCTTTTCCACAGTCAATGACACCTCGGTCGGCACAGGGTTTCCATACGTTTCTGTGTTCGCCTTGTCAAGCAAAGCCATACATCTCAGATTTATCCTCCCAACTTCCATCACAATCGGAAGCAGTTCTTCCATTTCCCAATCATCCATGCCAATCGCACAGAGCGCTTTATAGAAAAACTCGTTCACCTCGCTGTCATGAAATCCGAGAACGTCAGCGTGGTAAGCATAAGCTGCAACCCCGCGAATACCAAAAAGAATCAGCGATTTGAGTGAGCGGATATCTTCATCTGCCGTCCAGATCTTTTCCATATCATAGTCATCATTTCTGCCACAGGAAGAACTACAGTGAAAACAGTTCGAAACCAGTTTTTTCTTTTCCTCCTCCACACGCCGGATCATCCCGGAAATCGTGTCATTGTTGAAGTTGACATTCGTGAGCGTAGTAAACAATCCTTCCACTACGACTTGATCTGTATCATCCGAAACTAAGTCCCTATTTCCCTCTGTGGCTTTGGCAAGCCCGATCAAAGCTCCTGTGAGCTGATCCTGAAGTTTTGCGGTGTCCGATTTCTTTCCGCATACACCCGCAGCACCTGTACATCCTGTGCATCCTGCTGTCTGTTCGCATTGAAAACAAAACATTTTATGATCCATTTTTTTCCTCCATCTATTTTTCTGCTGTCTATCCTTGTCTCTCTCTGTATGAAAACAAGTAGACACCTTGATTTCACATCCGCATTGTACTATAATGTTTCCAATTATTCTGTTGAAAATTCAACAAAAATTCAAAAAAACGCCATTACGGCGCGTTACCGTAGGGATAGAATTTTATGGAAAAATATTTTAACGTTTTGCGGGCATGTCCTTTGTTTTACCATATTGAAGATGACAATCTGATGGCGATGCTGCGTTGTCTCAAGGCGTCCGTGAAAACCTTTCGAAAAAAAAGCCAGATTCTCTCTGAAGGGGATACTGCAAAATACATTGGAATCGTTCTGGCAGGAACTGCCCAGATCGAGCAGACGGACTATTTTGGCAACAGAAGCATCGTCGCATCTCTGGAGCCATCCGACATTTTCGGGGAATCCTTTGCCTGTGCCGGAGTGGAAAAAATCCCGGTGGATATCACAGCCGTGGAGGATACGGAAGTTCTCTTTGTCGACTGTCTCCGTATCACGCAGTCTTGTAGCAATGCCTGTATTTTCCACCGCCAGGTAATCTACAATCTCCTAAAGATCGTCGCCACAAAAAATCTGCTCTTTCACCAGCGAATCCGAATCACCTCACAGCGCACCACGCGTGAAAAACTGATGGCGTATTTGATGATTCAGGCAAAAAAAGCAGGAAGCAACTGTTTTGAGATTTCCTATGATCGCCAGGAGCTTGCCGATTATCTCGAAGTGGACCGGAGCGGACTCTCTGCCGAGATCAGCAAACTGCGAAAAGAAGGAATTCTAAAATCAGAGAAAAACAAATTTGTCCTGCTAAAACCACAATAATCCTTCGCCTGCCTGAGACTCTGCCTTTATAAGCGCAAAAAAGCGGACATCCTACCTTTTTGGTATTTTGAATGTCCGCTTTGCGTGATTATTTTTTCATTTTTCTTCTATTTATTCTGCCACAGCCTTGAATGCCTCGTCCAGATCCTCGATGATATCTGCAATATTCTCTGTTCCGATGGAGAGACGGATCGTGTTTGGCTTGATTCCCTGATCTTCCAACTCTTCCTCTGTGCACTGACTGTGTGTTGTTGTCGCCGGATGAATCACCAGTGATTTCACATCTGCCACGTTTGCAAGCAGTGAGAACAGTTCCAGGTTATCAATAAATTCCTTTGCCTTCTCGGCATCGCCTTTGATCTCAAATGTGAAGATGGAGCCGCCGCCATTCGGGAAATATTTTGCGTACAGTGCTTTCTGCTCTGGGTCATCTGACACAGATGGATGATGTACCTTTTCTACCTGCGGGTGATTATTCAGATATTCCACAACTTTGAGTGCATTTTCTACATGACGCTCCACACGAAGGGAGAGTGTCTCCAGTCCCTGCAAAAACAGGAAGGAATGGAACGGTGAAATCGTAGCGCCGGTATCTCTTAAAAGGATCGCACGAATCTTTGTGACGAAAGCTGCTGCTCCGACTGCCTTTGTAAAGCTGATTCCGTGGTAGCTTGGGTTTGGATCCACGAGAGAAGCAAATTTTCCGGAAGCTTCCCAGTCAAATTTTCCACTGTCTACAATCACACCGCCGATGGTTGTTCCGTGACCACCGATAAATTTTGTGGCGGAATGCACGACGATATCTGCACCGTACTCGATCGGACGAACCAGATACGGAGTTGCAAACGTGTTGTCCACAACCAGCGGGATCTTATTGGCATGAGCGATTTTTGCAACTGCCTCAATATCCACAACATCCGAATTCGGGTTTCCAAGTGTCTCTATAAAAATCGCCTTTGTATTCTCCTGAATCGCTGCCTGAACAGCATCCAGATCAAAAATATTTACAAACGTCGTCTTGATTCCATACTGTGGCAGAGTATGTGCCAACAGATTGTAGCTGCCTCCGTAGATATTTTTCGCAGACACGATATGGTCGCCTGCCTGCGCCAGATTTTCAAATGTATAAGAAATCGCTGCGGCACCTGATGCAACGGCAAGTGCTGTCACTCCACCCTCCAGAGCTGCGATACGCTGTTCAAACACATCTTCTGTAGGGTTTGTCAATCTTCCATAGATATTTCCCGGATCTGAGAGACCAAATCTTGCTGCCGCATGTTCTGAATTGCGGAATACATAAGAAGAAGTCTGATAAATCGGCACTGCTCTTGCACCTGTCACTGGATCTGGACTTTCCTGTCCTACATGAAGCTGTAATGTCTCAAATTTTAAATTTCTCTCTGCTCTTGTCTTCTTACTCATAATTGTACTCTCCTTCTATCTATCTTTTAAATGATCTATTTCTGATAAGTCATCATCTATATTTGATTTTTCCTATCTGTTTACAAGACAATTCTAACCGCATTTTCCCGATCTGTCCAATACAAAAAAGCAGGCAACTAGTTATAGTTTTTTCCTATAACTATTCTACCTGCTTTTCCTGACAGATCTCTGACTGCCACCTATCTAAGTTGCTGGAGTGTCATTTGGTAAAGAGCGGTGTAGAATAATACCGGTCTCCGCTGTCCGGAAGCAGCACCACAATGACCTTTCCCTTATTTTCCGGTCTCTTTGCGAGCATAAGCCCTGCCCACAGTGCGGCGCCGGAAGAAATCCCTGTCATGAGTCCTTCTTTTTTCATCAGCATTCTCGCGCCCTCAAACGCATCGTCGTTTTCCACTGTGATGATCTCATCATAGATCCCGGTGTCCAGCGTCTTCGGAACAAAATTTGCACCGATTCCCTGAATCTTGTGAGGTCCCGCAACACCTTGTGAGAGAAGTGGTGAGGAAGCCGGCTCCATCGCCACCACCTGGATGTCTGGATTCTGTTTTTTCAGATATCTTCCCACACCAGTGATCGTTCCCCCTGTCCCGACGCCTGCGACAAAAATATCCACTCTGCCTTCGGTGTCATTCCAAATCTCTGGTCCCGTTGTTTTCTCGTGGATCTTTGGGTTTGCCGGATTGTCAAACTGCCCCGGAATATAACTTCCCGGAATTTCCTCTGCAAGCTCCTCTGCCTTGGCGATCGCACCTTTCATTCCCTGTGCACCTTCGGTCAAAACTACTTCCGCACCATATGCCTTTAAGATATTTCTTCTCTCTATACTCATCGTCTCCGGCATCGTCAGAATCATCCGATATCCCTTTGCCGCCGCAATCGCAGCCAGACCGATTCCCGTATTTCCGGACGTCGGCTCAATAATCGTGCATCCTGCCTTGAGCAGTCCCTTCTCCTCCGCATCCTCAATCATCGCTTTGGCAATTCGATCCTTTGCACTTCCTGCCGGATTCAGATACTCCAATTTCACCAGCAGCGTCGCCTCCAGCTTTTCTTCACGCTCAATATTCTTCACCTCAACCAGCGGTGTATTGCCTATCAATTCCAGAGGACTTTCATATATCTTTGCCATAAAAAAACTCCTTCCTCATGTTCTGGCGGGTTCCAAGGTCTAACTTTCCTTGTGAAAACACGGTGTGATTTCAGACCTTTTGACCCTGGCATCATATAAAAAATTATAACACGGTGGACTTTTTTGTCAATACTCCCGCACTTTGTCCCCTTCCTTCCACACACTCTCGTCCTCCTGTGTAAAATAAAAAAAGAGAGCTGTCTCAAGAACAACTCCCTTTTCTGTCAATCTATAAAATTTTCTTTTTAGATCTCTTTTCCTTTTGTTCCAATTGCATGGATGATGAATGGCACAAACAGAGTAATCAGCGCTGCATAGCCCAGGTAAGCGTAGCCTTTCTTTACCACTGCCATCAGACCGAACTGTGCGATTGCGAAAGCGATGAATGTAAAGATTAAAGTAAACACCGCATTGCGCGCCAGATGATTTCTCTGTCTCTGCGCTTCTGTCGGCATACGGCGCTCAAGCGCATTGACACATCTCGTCACGATACCGGAAATCATATTTACTGCTGTGGAGATTGCACCGAGAATGATCAATAACGAGATAATCGGTGTCAGCACTCCAGATCCCACTCCATTCTGTACCAGTACAAGCATCGGAACGGACGCAGTTGCCAGCTCTGCCACATATGCGACAGCCAGAAGACCGACGATCGACAGTTCCATCGCAAAGAAGTTGCACACAAACATTCCGATCGCTGCGCGGTTGATCTGTTTTACATCTGTCACAGGCTCCATATGCTGATACATAACAGATACAGAGGCAAGCTGGAAGAAGAAGTACAGCACTGCTGACCACAAAGCAGGCAGAAATGCACCGCTCTCTGACGAGAGGACACTCATCTCTCCGCTGTTCATCCTGCTGATGGATTCTGTGATTGCGCCCCACTGTGTCGCAATGTTTGGCACAAGCACGAGCACCAGACCGATGATAATCAGAACGCTCAGTGTAGATGCACATTTTCGAACCACATTTGTTCCAAACAAGGCGATCAGGAAAATGAAGACAGCAATCAGTACCGTACACAGCCAGTAAGGAATTCCAAACAACGTCTCGATCGTAGAGCCACCTGTAGCAAATGCTGCTGCCGATGCAGTTCCGATCATGATCAGGTAACAGATTTCATACAGATTCGACATCACAAGGCGTGTTTTGCCGTAAAAGCTGTCCGAAAAGCTTCGATAGTCGTATGTCTTATGTTTGTAGGCATAGCGCATGCCATACCAGAAAAACAGCGCATACAGTCCCTGTGTCAGGATCGGCAGAATCAAACACCACACTCCAAAATTAATAAAATACTGATAAATCTGTGCACCAGATGCAAAGCCGCCGCCAAACTGTGTTGTGAATGCTACAAAAGCGATTCCCATCGCCAGCGGCATCTTATTTTTGTCCACTAAGAATGATCTTTTTTCACTCATCTTTTTCCCTCCTGAATCAATTTTTTATCCCTTTCCTTGTTAATTCTTATGAAACTCAATCACTTTTCCCGGATTGAGAATCAGCTTGTCATCGAATGCGAGTTTGATCGCCTTGTATAGTGCAATCATTCTCGGTCCGACAAACTCTTCCAAAAACTCGATGCGTCCGTTTCCGATCCCGTGCTCTCCGGAAAGCTGACCGCCCAGTTCTTTCGACAAAGCGTACAGTTCCGTCAGACACTGATGTGTCGCACTCTTCCACTCTTCATCGCTCATCTGTGGACCACGCAGCATTTCCGTGTGAATATTTCCGTCGCCGCAGTGACCGCACGGCTCTACACGAATTCCGTGAGACAATGCGATGCGCTTTGCTGCCTTTACATATTCCGCAATACGTGACCGTGGCACCACCACATCACACTCTTCCTGTGCAACCGAGTCTGCTTTCATTCCTTCCAGAATCGCTGCGCGCACTGCCCACACCGATGCGGCACGCTCCGGAGTCCCGGCGATGCAGCAATCGATCGCCCCATTTGCAAGTGCTGCCTGTGCCGCCGCCTCCACGGCACTGTCCAATTCCTGCTTGCTCGAAGCATCGTACATGACAATCAAGACGGCATCCCCCTGCTTCACCGGAAGCAGTTTATTTAAGTTTCTCTCCACGATGTCGATCAGCTCACGCTCCAAAAACTCAATCGCGGTGGGCACAAACGGAAGTTCCAGCACCTTCGGCACCATGTCAGCACATTCTTCAAGGCTGGCAAACGGCATCACCAGCGTACAGGAACATGTCGGAGCCGGAAGCAATTTCAACGTCACCTGGGTCAGGATACACAGCGTTCCCTCTGATCCGATCACCAAATCTTTCACATCATAGCCCGTGGTATTTTTTACGACATTGGAAGAAAAATTCATGATCGATCCATCCGGCAGAACCGCCTCGATGCAGCGCACAAAATCGCGCGTCAGACCGTAGCGCACCGCCTTCATACCACCTGCATTTGTGATCACGTTTCCGCCAATCGATGCCGTTTTTTCTCCTGGATCCGGCGGGTAGAAAAGCCCTTCCGCCGATGCTGCCGCCTGAATATCAATCAGCAGCGCACCTGGCTCTGCAGTGATGGTCTGGTTTTTATGATCAACCGGAAAAATCTTGTTCATCCGCATCACTGACAACATAATCCCGCCATATTTGCACGTTGCTCCTCCTGCAAGCCCCGTCCCCGCGCCGCGGCACACAACCGGAATATTTTCCTGGTATGCATACTTCATGATTGCGGACACTTCTTCTTTGTTTAAAACTTCCACGTAAAGCTCTGGCGGAAACACTCCATATTCCGGCATCTCATCGCGGTAATACTCTGTGGCGATCTCCTCGCCCACCCAGACACGGTCAGGTGCTGTCACCGAGCGAATATAGTCGAAGTCGGTCTGGGTCATTTTTTTATATGGATATGGCATGACTTCAGTCCCCCTTTCGATTCTGTAAAAGTGCAGTCAGCCGCGGCACAACCTGGTACAGATCATCCACGATGCAGTAATGTGCAGCCTTGAAAATCTGAGCCTGTGGATCATTGTTGATCGCCACGATACATTCGGATCCTGTCATGCATGAGGTAAACTGAATAGCGCCTGACACACCGCAGGTGATGATCAGTTTCGGTCGCACAGTACGTCCAGACAATCCAATCTGATGAGCAGTATCGCCGAAGCCATTTTCTACCATCGGACGAGTAAAGGCAAGCTGCCCGCCCAATGCCTCTGCGAGTTCCCTGCACATCTCCACATCCTTCTCGCCGCGCACACCGCGCCCTGCGACAACGATCACATCCTCTTCCTCCAGACTCTTTTGTTTGTCGATTACCTGAGATGACAAAATCTTGATCCGCGAGGAAGCCATGTGATCACTCACCGCACAGCGCACAATCTCACCGGAAGGATTTTCCACACGCGAAGCACGGTCCATCACACGATAGCGAACCGTTGCAAACTGCGGGCGCGATTTTGCGATTGCAATCTGCGCCATAATATTTCCTCCAAAAGCAGGACGAATCTGAATCATATCCGTATTTGGCTTGATATCCAGCGTCGTACAGTCAGCAGTCAGACCTGTATGGAATCGTGTTGAAAGGCGTGGCGCCAGGGAACGTCCCAGCGCTGTCGCCCCGATCAGCACGGAGCTTGGCTTGTTCTGCGCGATGCAGTCTGCCACCGCATCCGCATAGCAGTCCGCGCGAAATCCCTCAAATCCTTCATGTTCATAGACAAATACTTTGTCGACTCCATAGGCCAGCAATTTTTTTGCATTCTGTTCTGTGCCGGCACCTCCGACGATGACACAGTTGACCTGATATCCCACCTTCGGGGCCATCTTGCGTGCCTCTCCGATCAACTCATAGGCAACCGGATGGATATCGCCGCGCTCTTGCTCCACAAAGATCAAAAAATCACGCCATTTTTCCTTGTCAAACGCTTTTGCGCGCTGCTCAAAGCGGATTGCCTGTTCCGGGCAATGGCGCACACACAGCCCACACATACGGCAGGTATCTCCCACAACGATCCCATCGCCTTCGATCGTCAATGCTCCAAACGGGCATTTCTCCACACACTGACCGCACAAAATGCATTTCTTTGAGTTAAATTTCAGAAATTCCATGTTCCATCCCTCCTCAAATCAGCTTTTTATCCGTCAGAATCTGGAACAGTGCATCGGCTTTCTCCTCCGCACTGCCCTGCAGATAGACTTGTCTCTCCGCTTCCGGCGGTGCAAACATGCGCTCAACCGAAGTCGGCGATCCAATCAGACCATAGCGGCTCAAATCATGATCCAGCATATCCTCAAAACTGAGGACACGCACCGGGCGTCCTTTCGAAGCCTGTTTGAGCAGATACGATGGAAGTCTCGGGACACACATATCCTTATCAACGGTGATCAGGCACGGATATGGGATCTCTGATACCTGTGACACGCTGACGAGATCCTGGCGCACACGGATCGACTTCTCATCCGCTCCAACCACCTCTGCCACCCACGCCGCGTGCGGAATTCCCAAATGCTCCGCGATCGCAGGTCCAACCTGGGCCGTATCCCCATCCGTCGTCTGTCTTCCGCAGATAATCAGATCTGCACCTCCGAGCACTTCAATTCCCTGCGTCAGCGCATAGGAAGTGGCAAGCACATCGGCTCCCGCAAACTTGCGGTCTGATAAGATCACTGCATCGTCTGCTCCCATCATATACGCATCGCGCATCATTTCTTCTGCCTGGGGCGGTCCCATCGTCAAGACCGTCACTGTCCCTCCAAGCATCTCCCTCAACTGCAAAGCCTCCTCAAGTGCAAACAAATCATAGGGATTCGTCCGCGTCTCCCCCGAAAGCCTCTTCATTGCGCCAGTCTCAGGGTCAATATCCACCTTTGTTCCCGCTGGCACTTGCTTCATACATACAATGATTTTCATACTCTTTCGTCTCTTTTCTTTCTCATCACTTTGACACTTTGTCGTTTTATACTTTAAAGCCCTAAAAAGCTGATTTATTATAACATTTTTTAGATATATTGTCGAGCATTTTTCTGTGTTTCTTTTTATTTTTTGTCATTTTCACCGAGCAGTTTTTTATTTTTTTCAGATCTGTTTATATCTGTCGAAGTCAAGATTTGGCATAAATACAAAATTTGGCATTTTTTTTGTCAACCCTTTACCTCACTCCTGCAAGAACTTGGAGTCGAAAAGGAACTCAGGAAATGATATGATAAACACATCAAAAAACACGAGAACCTGTTGTCAGTGTCAGGAGTAGATAATACACATCTCCTGCCGACACACCCAAAAGGAGGAAAAACATGAGAACAAGCAAGAAAATTTCTACATTTGTGCTTAGTACAAGCGTTTTAATGGCAATCGGCGGTATGTCCGTCTCTGCTGAGGAGGCAGATACTTATGCATGCCAGCTGTATGCTACCGTAACTGATGCAGGACAGGTAGTAGATCAGATGGTCATCGATTTTGGTGACGCTCAGAAAGTTACTGGCGTCGACACAGATACCTTCACTGTACACGCAGTGGCATCCACAGCAGCATTCCGCGAGGGTACCGATGTAGAAAGCCCAAGTGACTACGAAATCGACAGAACAATCGTAAAAGTAGAAACAGACGGTCAGAAAGTCATCGTTTATTTCGATCAGTCTCAAGGTGGAACTCTTTGCTATACTTCTGCAGCAAGAAACTATCCCGCTGATCTGACTTACACCATCACGCAGAACAAACCTGTGACACTGACAGCAGCAGACGGCACCGTTCTCAACGAGGAATATACCGCTGAATATACCTGCGATAATACCGTCATCGACGACGAAACTGCTAAATTTGAATCTGTTATCGTAGAAAACGGTATCAACTATCAGTTCTATGATGCGGGAGAAGGAACTGACAAACTGGTTGTATGGTTCCACGGAAATGGCGAAGGCGACCTTCTTGGATCCAACAACAACGTAGCACAGATGCTTGCCAACAGAGGAACTGTGGCATGGGCTTCTGATGAATTCCAGGAGATTCTGGGCGGCGCATATGTAATGTCCTTCCAGGCACCAGATACCTGGTATTACGCACAGAACGATGGTCTTCTTGAGCTTGCAGCAGACGAAATCAACGATGTTGTAGAGAAATACAACATTGATCCAGAAAAGATTCTGGTATCTGGATGTTCCGCAGGCGGTTACATGACCACCAGAATGATCATCACTTACCCAGATCTGTTCGCAGCAGCTATGATTAACTGCCCTGCATACAGTGTTGCTGACGACCGCGGCGGCGAAACTCCTACCGATGAAGAGCTTGCTTCTATCAAAGATTCTGATACCGCTATCTGGCTGGTACAGGGCGCAACAGACGGTGTAGTTGACACAGAAGAATGCTCCAAACGTCTCTTTAATATCCTCACAGAGGGTCAGGATGTAACAGAGACAAGAATCGAGCAGGAATTCGAGCAGAACTCTGATATCACTACTTATGAAACTGCAGACGGAAAATACAAACTGTCTCTGTACGACACCACAGAAGAAGGCAAATTGAGATTTGCTGAAGATTACAATCAGGATGGCGAACTGACAGAAGTACAGTACTCCAACCACTGGTCTTGGATCTACACATTAATCAACAACCCACAGGCTGCTGACGGCACACACATTGTAAACTGGGCTGCTGGATTTGTCGCTGAATAATTTTATCTCAATATCATAATTGATAAATTTTGCTGCAAATTAAGATAGAAAAAGTCTTCTATGATGATATCTTTCGTCATAGAAGACTTTTTCATGTTTTTCTTTTTGCCCTGAATGCTAATATTTACATTCTGCCAGGAGATCACTCTTTCTTTTCTGACCTTCTTTTGCTATAATCGCACCATAAGACAGACGAAAGATCGAAATTAGCTTCGCTCTGTCCCATGATGCGATCAAACCGCAAATCTTATAATCACAGTGAGGAGTATTCAGATGGAACATTTTAATCCTTTATTGCAAAACACCCACAGTCCTAAAAAATTTTTTACCATCGGAGAAATCATGCTGCGCTTAAGCCCGCCCAACTATGAAAAAATCCGCATGGCAAGCACATTTGAGGCGAGCTACGGCGGAAGCGAGGCAAACATTGCGCTTGCACTCGCCAATCTGGGGATCGACAGCACCTTCTTTAGTGTTGTCCCAAACAACAGCTTAGGAAAAAGCGCTGTGCGCATGCTCAGAAGCAATGATGTACACTGCACCCCTATGATTTTAACTACCCCAGAGGAGACTCCCAGTCACCGCCTCGGAACTTACTATCTGGAGACGGGATATGGAATCCGTGCCAGCAAAGTGACTTACGACCGTAAACACAGCGCCTTCACGGAATACGATTTCAGCCAGGTCGATCTGAATGCGCTCTTGGAAGGCTTTGACTGGCTTCACCTGAGCGGAATCACACCTGCCTTAAGTCCAAGCTGCAAGGATCTGGTGCTGAACAGTCTAAAGACAGCAAAGGAAAAAGGAATCACGGTCAGCTTCGACGGAAATTTCCGCAGCACTCTGTGGACCTGGGAGGAGGCGCGTGACTTCTGCACACAATGTCTCCCGTATGTCGATGTCCTTCTCGGCATCGAGCCATATCATCTGTGGAGAGATGAAAATGATCACAGCAAAGGTGATTTTAAGGACGGCGTACCTCTGCAGCCGAGCTACGAACAGCAGGATGAGATCTTCCAGGCTTTCATCGACCGCTATCCGAACCTGAAATGTATCGCACGCCATGTGCGCTACGCCCACAGTGGAAGTGAAAACAGCCTGAAAGCGTTCATGTGGTATGACGGTCACACCTTTGAGAGTCACCTTTTTACCTTCAATATTCTCGACCGCGTCGGCGGCGGAGATGCCTTTGCCAGCGGTCTGATCTATGCCATGATGCACAACTACCGCCCTATGGATATGGTGAATTTTGCCGTCGCAAGCAGCGTCATCAAGCATACCATCCGCGGAGACGCCAACATCACCGATGATGCGCAGACGATCCTGAATCTGATGAATATGAACTACGATATCAAGCGTTGATATCTACCTGCTTTTCTCTCAAGTGTGAAAGGTCTCATAGAAGCGCGAATGTACCTTTTCTGAAATTGTCCCAAATATTTGTGGATGATATGATAAAAACACCGAAAAATATTGGGAAAGGTAGGTAAAATTATGAAAAATTCAGAAAAGAAGCGAATCAGAAAACAAATTTTATCCGCTGGAATCTCTGCTGCTATGTTTGCCGGAATGATAGGCAGCATCTCAGTGGTAGCAGGTGAGACGACAGCTTCCGATTCCGCTGTAAAGTACCAAATCACAGACAGCGGATATGGCTTTCAGGTTGTGACACAGATCGATGGAGCGACACTTTCCTACTCAGAAAGCTCCGGCGTGATCCTGCTCGAGCAGGACGGATATGCTTTTAAGGATCTGAATCGCAACGGTGTGCTCGACACATATGAGGACTGGAGAGAAGATGATGAGACACGCGCTCAGGCGCTTGCCTCCCTGCTGATGTCTGACGGCGAGGAAGGACTGCACACTGCACTCGGTCTGCTCTATCATCCTTCTGCGCGGATGGAAAGTACCGCCACTGAAGAAAGCGCTCTGTATGACTATGTCGTGAACCAAAAAATACGCCATATTCTCTCTTACTATATGGAAGGAAACAATCCGACCTCAATCGCGACGGCAAACAACGCCGGTCAGTCCATCGCAGAATCACAGGCATATGGCATCCCGATCAACTACAGCTCTGATCCGAGACACGGTGCAAGCGGCGAACAGCAAATCTGATCTGCCGGGCAAGGCGGGGACATCTCAAAATGGCCTGACAACTTAGGACTCGCTGCCACATTTGATCCTTCGATCGCCAAGGAATTCGGACAGATTGCTTCTGCCGAACTGAGAGCACTCGGAATCGGCACAAGCCTATCCCCTCAGGTCGACCTCGCCACAGAGCCGAGATGGAGCAGAATTTCTGGAACCTTCGGTGAAAACGCTGCCCTTGCCTCTTATTTCTCCAAAAATATGATCGACGGCATGCAGAGCACCTACACAGAGGATGAGACTTCGATCGGCTGGGGTGACGACTCAGTGATCTGTATCATGAAACATTTCCCTGGCGGCGGCGTTGGCGAAGGCGGTCGCGATGCACATATGGATTTCGGAAAATATGGAGTCTATCCAGGTGACAACTTCGATGAACAGCTCGAACCGTTTGCAAGCGCCATGCAGTTGGAAGACGGTACCTCTCAAGCAGCCGGAATGATGCCTTACTACAGCGCAATGTACGGACAGGATCCTTCCGGAGAAAATCTCGGAAATGCATTCAGCAAATATATCATCACTGATGTCCTAAAAGGACAGCTCGGTTTTGACGGGCTTGTATGTACCGACTGGGGTATCAGCGTTGACGGCTGGAGCACTGGATTTTTGGCTGGAGCACCTTGGGGCGTGGAAGATATCACCGACTCAGAGCGAATTGCAAAGGCATGGGAGGCAGGAACACATCAGATTGGCATTTATAATGAGACTTCCGTAACTCTGGATACTCTGATCGGCGCATATGACGTATTGGTAAGTGATGTCGGAGAAGAGGAGGCAAAAGCTCTGATTCAGACCGCTGCCGAAAAAACTATCTTAAATATGATGCGTGTAGACTTATTTGAAGACCCATATACCAATCCAGACGAAGCTTCGGAAAAAGTCGGAAATGCAGAGTACATGGAGGCAGGCTATCAGACACAGGTAAAATCTGTCGTTATGCTGAAAAACAGTGAAAATATCATCCACAAATCTGATGAGACTGAGGAAAAACAGACCGTCTACATCAGCGGAATTTCGTCCGAGGCAGTCAGCCAGTATTACAACGTGACAGAAAATCCAGACGAAGCAGATTTTGCGATTGTAAAAATCGCTACTCCGTCGACAAGCTACAGCAGCGGTTACAACCGTGAAACTGGAGAATATCTCCCGATCACCCTCCAGTATGGCGAATACACTGCAGATCTGGCAAGGGAAGAGAGCATCGCCGCAGATCCAGGCAAAGAATACATTGATTCTAACACAGGTGAAATCCTCTACACAGACCATGCTGAAAACAGAAGTTACAAAGGCAAAACTGTGACCGCAAGCAACTATTCTGAATTGGAGCGTCTCCAGAGTGTATCCGAACAGATGGGAGACAAACCTGTTATCGTCTATGTCAACGAAAAGAATCCTCTCGTCTTCACAGAGGTTGAGCCACTCGCCCAGGCAATCGTCGTAGGCTTTGGTATTTCTGACCAGGCAGTCATGGAGATCATCTCTGGAACGACAGAGCCATCCGGACTGCTGCCGATCCAGCAGCCTGCAAACATGGAAACCGTAGAGACACAGTCAGAAGACGTTGGACAAGATATGGAATGCTATATCGATGCAGATGGAAATGTCTATGATTTCGGATTCGGTCTCAACTGGTCAGGAAAAATTCAGGATGAGCGTACAGAAAAATATGCAGCGGCAGAATTAAGATGTATTTTGAATTAACATATGTATGTCAATTCATCCCATGACTAAAGTCACGGGTGTTCTTGACATATATTATAAAAAATATAGAAGATACAAAATAAAGCCATAAATATACTGACAGACAAATCAGGTACTTCTCCACAAACACACTGACGATTTTGGGGAGAAGTACCTGAAAATATCTATTCGCCTCAATACGTTTCTTTGGAACTTTTCTTTTAAACGCTCATCTCCGTCTCGGTCCCATAAATTTATCTCCATTTAGATGGATCATATGATCCGGCATTTCGGCAATCCAAACTTCTGTCTCCCATGCCAGATCTTCTGCAAATTTCTTATATGTCCTAAAATCCAGAAACGCTGTGACAAAAATCTTGCCGGAATTTACCTTTTTTGTCATCTCTGTGATCTCAAGAATACGTTTTGGATCCATCGGTCCACCCGACGTCACACATTCGACAAAATAAAGCCACTCTTTGTCCTCGCAATACAATACCACATCTGGCATTTTATCATGAAGAGTAATCTCAAAGCCAAGTTTTTTCAATTTTTCCACATTTTTGAACAAATCTTTCTCAATCGTATCTCCAACATACAGGCACTCCGCACCTGGTGCAAATCTTGGTGCAAACTGTTCTATAATGGCTTTCTGTAATTCATTATGCTTTCCTTTCGAAAATTTCAAATCATTTCCATTAATTTTTACCGGCATCATTGTCATTTTCTTTTTGGAGGAATAAATATCTACCAATTTTTCATGATACTCCATAAATTTTGCAGATGTCTGTTTCCATGCCGCACTCTGAAAACTTCTGAGCAATATCAGTGTTTCCTCAGTCAGTCGATATCTATAATTAGGGCTGTTTGTTGCTTTCCCATTATCTTCAACAAGCGCAGCTGTTCTGAATCTGTGCAAAGCTTGCTTTCTGAATGTCTCTCTGCTGTTTTCAGCATATGTGGTTCCATAATACCCATTACAAAATTGTATCATATCGTGTATGCGAATCCAGCTATTGTTTGCCTCTTTCCAGATCATACCTGGCTTGATCCCTGCCATAGCAAGTAAAACATAGCAACATAAGTCCGACTGCTGTGCTTTTGGCATCCCGACAAACTTTAAAATTTCTCTTGCTTCCTCTATTTTATCCACAGTATTCCTCCAAGATCTTATTGCAAGTTTGTTCTGACAAATTTCCACTCTTCATCAGCTTTTTTCCCATCTGTTTTATCATTTCTAAGTCAGGCACCGGCATCGCATTGATCTCTGTTGAATTGACCTGCGTCGACCCATTCAGGATACGATAATACTCATCATAGATCGTGGAATTAAACAGCACATACAATCCATACACGACGCATTCCGACATTTCTCTCAAAAGTCCATCAATAAAATTAAGTTTATTCTGTGTACTGATTTTTTTATATTGCGGAAATTTTTTTGCGAGATATATCCCACATTGAAGTCTCCTGGGCTCCTCTTTGCTTGTAAAACGTTTTACAAACAGATAATTTCGATTTTCCTGCAATAATCCTTTCTGATCTGTCACAATATACTCATATTCCTTCTGTATCGGAAATTGTACTTCCCCCTTCCTGATATGCTGAGAATAAAATAAAGGCATTGCTCCTTCTTCCGCCTGATCTCTGAGAACCTCCCTATTTCTGAAATCTACTGTCAGCCCCGTCTTCATTTTCAAACCGATATCCGGCAAAGTTTTGTTCCATCTATGCATTTTCTCGAGTACTGCCACCTGCTCTGAATCCGTCACCAAATACACATACCATTCCTCTCCCGATACTACCAAATCGTATGGTACCGTCAATGAAGTGCTCTCATTAAAATCTTGATTTGTCTTTGTCGAGGTCACTGTGACAGTTTCAGGCTTGATCATTGTCTTTTTAACTTTGATGATCATGGTCTCCTGCAAAACATTTTCTTTATCAAATACTTTATTTCTGCTGCCAAACAAGTGTATATGAAACAATTTCCCTTCAGATAGAAAATATTCTCTGAACTTTTTAAAATATGCCCCTGATGTCCAAGACCGCGGAATAATATATACCAGTTCTCCACCATTTTTTAAATTAAACAGGCTCATCGCTGCAAAGAGAAAATAGAGATTAGGCGCCCCGTAACATATCTCTGGCATCGCTGTAGCCTCCGGTGCATCTTTTGATATTTTCATGTAGGGCGGATTTCCAATCACAACATCATATTTTTCATGCTTCAAATTTTCTCCCAACATATGATTAAAGTCTAAATACTGACTTGTAATATAGTTCTCCTCTATAAGCTTGACTTCTATTTTTTTGCTGGAATGTTCCCGTATAAATGATAAATTTTCCTTTAGAAGCGGAAGCACATTTTCGTCCATCTCATAGCATGTCAATTCGACTTCTTCCACCTCTTCTATCGCCTCTAGTCTTTCTATCACAGCACATGACAAAATTCCAGAGCCTGCCCCCGCATCCAGAACGCGGATTGACTTTTGACTGACCGGAACCACAAATAATCCTGCCATATATCTTGCCGTTTCTTTACTCGTAAAAAACTGTCCATATTTTTTTCGCTCTTTTTTGGGCATATTCTCTATATATTGACTTGTCTTATCGATAATGAAATCCAGCATTCTTTTCCACCTGCAACTTTTTATTTTATATATTAGATGTTGGGGGCAAAAGTCTTTGACCCCCTGATACCTACGGATTTCTCCGCGTTTCACGCTCACGAAATCCTAAAAACATTCGAAATCCGCTCATTTTTCTACGAAAAATGGCTACTTTCTCATGTTTTGCGGGTCCCAAAGTCATGCTTTT